>JBGUMY010000381.1:0-2093 GCA_045117095.1 Bacteroidaceae bacterium
TTGAAATCGCTAAGGTGGCCAAGAAGCTGAACCTCGATGCTATCCACGACACCGTGCATGAGATGGCAAAAGACGAAGCACGTCATGGTGCTGGTTTCCAAGGATTGTTCAACAAATATTTTAAATAGAGTCATATGAAGAAATATGTTTGCGACACCTGCGGATGGGAGTATGACCCAGAAGTCGGTTATCCAGAAGGCGGCATTGAGCCAGGTACAGCTTTTGAAGACCTTCCAGATGATTTCGAATGCCCTCTGTGTGGAGTAGGCAAGAGTGAATTCTCGGAGGCATGATCATACGCAACATCAATCTTGGAATAAAGCCTGTTCTGTTGGCGCCCATGGAGGACGTGACAGATCAGGCTTTTAGGCTTCTCTGCAAGGAGTTTGGCGCCAGCATGGTCTATTCGGAGTTTGTCAGTGCTGATGCCCTCATCCGCAGTATCAACCGCTCTTTAGAGAAGATCCGGGTAGATGATCGTGAACGACCTGTCGCCATCCAAATCTATGGACGTGATGTGGAAAGCATGGTAGAGGCTGCTCAGATTGTGGAGAGTGAAGCCAAACCCGACATCCTTGACATCAACTTTGGTTGTCCAGTCAAGAAAGTGGCAGGTAAAGGTGCGGGAGCTGGTATGCTAAGAACTCCTGAACTGATGCTTGACATCACTCGTGAAGTGGTGAAAGCCGTCAAAATTCCTGTGACTGTAAAGACCCGATTGGGTTGGGATGTGCCATCGCTGTATGACCTTCCTGCGGAATGGCATCGTATCACCAAAGAAAAGACTCCTTTCATTTTGGAGTTGGCAGAACGTCTCCAAGATTGTGGCATTGAAGCATTGACTATTCATGGTAGAACACGCAGTCAGATGTATCAAGGAGAAGCTGACTGGACGTTAATTGGTCAGGTGAAGGCTTCACCTCGTATTCATATTCCTATTATTGGTAATGGGGATATCTGTACGGCTGAACAAGCAGCAGACGCCTTTGAACATTATGGTGTGGATGCTGTCATGATTGGTAGAGCTACCTTTGGACAACCTTGGCTCTTCAAGGATGTACGTACCTTCCTCGACACAGGGCATCATGATGATACCATAACCCTCCAATGGAAGATGGACGTACTCAAAAGGCAAGTCAAGAAGAGTGTGGAATACTCTCTCTGTGAGGATAATGCCCTCAAGGAACGTAAGCGGACAGAATTAGGAGGCATCATCCACGTGCGCCGTCACTTGGCCAACAGTCCGCTCTTCAAAGGAATTCCCGACTTTCGCCAAACACGTATCAAGATTCTTCGTGCTGAGACACAAGAAGAACTCTTCGATTTGTTGGACAAAGCACAAGAACGAATTATGCAATATGCATCACTACACGCTCAAAGTAAATAATCACGGAAAGAATGATGGAAGCAAAACGATTGAAAGAAATCTACCTCGCAGGAGGGTGTTTCTGGGGTACGGAGCATTACTTCAAGCAGATAGAAGGGGTAGTGGAGACAGAAGTGGGCTTTGCCAACGGACATACAGAGAATCCCACTTATCAAGAAGTGTATACGGATGAGACGGGCTATGCAGAGACCGTTCGGGTGAAATATGATGCCAATGTGGTCAATCTTGCCTTCTTGCTCACGATGTTCTTCAAGGCCATCGACCCCACCAGTCTGAACAAGCAAGGGCACGATGAGGGTACTCGTTATCGTACTGGTATCTACTACACCGACCCTGCCGACTTGCTCATCATTGAAGAAGTGTATGCCGAGGAACAAAAGAAACAAGAGCAACCTCTCGTTGTGGAGAAGCAGCCCCTGGAAAATTTTTACACAGCCGAAGAATATCATCAGGATTATCTTGACAAGAATCCTGCAGGTTATTGCCATTTGCCGTTGTCGCTCTTCGAGTTTGCACGACAGGCAAGGCCGACTTGATGTGTCATTTTGTCTTTGTCCTTTCGCTTGCACGGGGTGAGGGACTCGAACCCCCGACCCTCGGTTTTGGAGACCGATATTCTACCAACTAAACTAACCCCGTGTGAAGGACGATGTAGGTAGCTCCACCGGGAATCGAACCCGGATCTAATCTTTAGGAGAGATTTGTT
>JBGUMY010000382.1:0-10011 GCA_045117095.1 Bacteroidaceae bacterium
CCGTGGATGGCAAGGAGAAGACCATGCAGACCTTGAAGCCCATCGCCACGGCTGTGGCTGAGTGGAAGGCTGAGCACGCTGAGGACACCGGCAACGAAGGTGGTGGCAATGAAGGCGGCGACACACCTCCAAGCGGTGGCGGCGGATTCGGCGGGTAACAACGGATGAAACGGATCTGAGTAATTCGTAAGCCCGATGAGAAAGGGGAAGGCTGCAGCGATTGCAGCCTTTCCTCTTTTTCTCAACTCTCAACCATCTGTGGCCTTCCCGTTACATTCTGGAAACAAAACGATGTGAAATTGGGGGCTTTGGAGGGTGATTAACGTTATTTAACACAGAGGGACTATTTTTTAGGGGAAATTTTCAGTACATTTGCCGATGAGAGTTGAGAGTCTTCTTTAATTAAGGATTAAGAACCTTTAGCTCGACGATGTCAAACCGAAATTACCTAACATTTACTAATTTGAAATACGGCCGTTTATGAAAACAAACACAATGATGTACTGCTGCATGAGGGAACACAAGGGTGTTCCGCGCGTATGGGTGTTGATAACCATATTGTTGCTGTCGTTTTGGAGTTCGTCGGCTTGGGCAGCTGATGACAAATTCGACAATATCTCACAAGCGTTCTCATGGTATTCCAAGGGACCGGGCTGTATGCACTTCACTTTGTTGATTGGCACGCCTCGATCCCACAACCCCGACCGCACTTTGAGTGGTGCGGATTTTAGTGTGGTGGATGAGAACGGCGTGGTGACGCGTTGTTTCTATGTCGCTCAAAAGGCTCGCCAAGAAAATTATACGACGTGTGACTACAACAATTATCTGTCCTCTGAGTCGGAACTGTTTGTGACTGATGACTATGGTCTTTCGCCGCAGAGATGGGTGAGCAACTACTATGGCAGCCTATGGACAGCAAAAAGTGCTGACGATTATTATTATGCTGAAATCGACTGGTATTATCCCACGCGCTTTGCTGGCAAAACGATGAAGTTTCGGGTGGATGGAAAACTGTGG
Source organism: Bacteroidaceae bacterium (assembly GCA_045117095.1). Taxonomy (GTDB): domain Bacteria; phylum Bacteroidota; class Bacteroidia; order Bacteroidales; family Bacteroidaceae; genus Minthosoma. The sequence goes on from JBGUMY010000382.1 coordinate 1,018, forward strand.
CATGGTAACAACGATGGTAAGGAGTATGACTACAAGAAAGAACTCGGCACCATCGATTTCGATGACATTTCGTTTGAAGTGTATGATGCCGTGCCAGGCACGGAGGATGAGGATGCGGGTCTGATTCTCATCCCCTATTCGTGCGACCGCCCCATCAACAGCATTTCTGCCACCTACACCGACAGCGATGGCAACACGAAGAGCACGGGCACTTTCACGCTGGAGAGCAACACTTACAGCGGTTTTCTGCGCTTGCCAGTTGCTGAGAAGCACGACAATCTGACTGTCACCGCCAACATCACTTCGGCCTCGTGGACCAATAATCCTGCAGGTTATGGTTTTCCTTCCCAGCTGAATGGCAACGTGACCAAAACGGTGGCGTCGGTGCCGCAAATCCACAACCCTCGTTTTCTGAAGGCGACGGTGGATGACCAGGGAGCCGTGGTGCTGAACTGGAAGATAGGTGATGTGGGGTGCGAAGACCTTTTGGATGGGGATGCCTTCCTCGTGCAGCGTTCGCTCACGGGCAAGATGGAGGACTTTGAGGACATCAATGCCGACGTGACCTATGATGGAAAGAAGGAAACCTACCAATATAAGGACTCGCTGCTCATGTCCACTCTTCTGGCAAGTGAGATAGATAAGAAGCTGGGCATTCCATTGGTGCGCTACCGTGTGCTGCGTGCCTCGACCCGGCAGCTGTGGGGTATGGAGAAGAACCCTTGTGTGGCTTATGTGCAGCCGCAGTTTGCCACGCTTGCCCTGCTGAAACCCACCAACGCCACTGCCGATTGGAGCGACCGCGCTGAGTATAAAGCATTGGTGAAGTGGGACTGGACACCCAATGATGCCTCTCACAACTATGTGTGGGACGATCGTGCCGTGATGAAGGTGGAGGTGCAAATGTTCAATCGGGCTGGCGCACGTGTGGACAGCGTGGTGACGGAACTGACTGCTGCTGATCGCAAAGCTCGGCAGGTGGAGGTGCAGATGGATCGCTCGTGTGTAACCTACCAAATCCGTCTGCTGGTGGAGGGCGGCAATTCACCCATCGGACAGGGCACGGGCGACATTTTTGTCACCATCAGCAGTTACGATGAGATGGTTGATTTCATTAACAGAACCAATAACGGCGGCCATCAGCTGAACGCCATCCTGACGAAAGACATCATGGGGCGTGGCGTCAGTCTCTCACGGGTAGCCTGCCGCGATGCAAATAAGCCCTACATGGGCAATTTCAATGGCAACGGCTACAGCATCTATTATAGCTTGGACAATAACCCCTATCTCGTTGCTGGTCCCACAGACTTTATTGCGCCTTTCAAATATGCAGCCAAGGGAGCGGTGTTCACCAATTTGAAGATGTCAGGAGGTGTTGGCTCTTACCTGCAGTATGGAGGAGGCTTCGTGGGGCAAGTGAAGGAAGGTACCGTTTTCATCGAGAACTGTATCAACGATATGCTGATGGGGTCGTACGCTGGTGGCGAAAACAGAGATGGTGGACTGGTGGGTATGGTGGGCGACAGCAAGGGTAGTGCCAGCTTGCGCATCAGCAATAGCCTGTTTTCTGGATATTTCTTGAATAGTTCCACGAAGGTTTCCACAACCAGTGCCAGCTTTGTGGGATGGCGCATGCCATCTGCTTTCGCCCAGTTGAGCAACTGCTACTATAATCCCTATGGAAGTTATGACCCTCCTTCTGACAGCAAGACATTCATGCTGGATGACGGTTCTGCACCCTACTGGAGCGTCATCGAGGACTGCAAATACAGGATTCCCTTTGGCGCCGTGCAGGGCAAGCAGAGCAACTCCGCCCCCAACAACTGGTGCTGGAAGAACGGTGTGCCGGCTGTGGAGCAGAAGCAGTTCTCCACGCCTGTGTCGGGCAATGTGACCAACGTGACGGTGCCTGACAGCGCGTTCTATTACGAGAACACGGGTTATCTCATAGCCAATTCGTTGAAGGCTCAATCGCTGCAGAGTTCGGTGCTTCTGACCTGGCAGATCAACGAAGGTGGTGCTGTTGACTATTTTGAGGTGTTGCGTCGCAAGGTGGACGAAGACGAGAAAGCATGGATTCCCATCGCCACGAAGCTTAGTGAGATGGAGTACGAAGACAAGACTTGCTCGCCTGTTTTCGACTACTACTACAAGGTGCAGTCGCACACCGATTGTGAAGGTAATCATATCAGTCAAACTGATTCGGTGCAGAACGGTTGCTTCCACACAGGTATGGTGGAGGGCTATGTACGCTTCGCTGATGGCACTGGCATCCCCCACATTCCAGTCATCATCGCTTCTGACGGCAGCAGCGTGTACGAAGATTCTGTCTATACAGACGAGAGCGGTTACTACAAGAAGGAAGGCTTGCCCTATTGGGGACCAGGCGCAGGCGAGGGACTCTACAAGGTGGCACCCAACGTGATGGGCTTCTCCGACACGCAGCCCGTACAGTTTGGCACCGAGGCTGGCGAGAACAAACGGAGCAACGTGACCTTCACGGTGAAGGACAACGTGAAGTTCTCTGGCTATGTGATGTACACAGGCACAAGCATCCCCGTGCAGGGCGTTTCGTTCTTGGTGGATGGTCGCGAGGTACACACTGCCAGTGGTAAGATCACGTCCGATTTCGAGGGCAAGTTTGCCTTCCGTATGTTGCCTGGCGACCACACCATCCAGGCGGTGAAGAATGGCCATACGTTCTGGAAGAAAGGCTACTACTATGAGGATGACCGCGACACGAAGACGATGCACAATTTCTCGGTCGATGTGGCGAACATCTTTTTCTACGATGACACCCGCGTCACCCTCATTGGTCGTGTGGCGGGCGGTAAAGACCAAGCCGCCATTCCATTAGGCAACTCGCTGTCGAAAAACAATTTGGGTAACGACCTGAAGATGGTGTTTGTGCTGGAGGGCGACAATGCCTCCCGACTGGTGTATGACGTGACCGATCGCAAGAAGAAGGAGCGCGACTCGGTGTACATCCATCAGGCACACGACAAGAAATTCACCTATCAGACGAAAGTACACACGACAGAGCACCGTATGGAAGTGACCCCCGACGTTCACACGGGCGAGTATCTGGTGAAGCTGCCACCTGTGAAGTGGAAGATTCAGCAAATCACGGCACAGGGCTATTCCACTCTGTTCCAGGATGGCCGGATGAACGATGTCATCGACCTGAGCGACTCCATCACGCTGCATACTGACCACTACGAAGGCAACTGGCTCAATGCCAATGGCGACCCCGTGAAGCAGGTGGATGTGACGTATCATGCACAGTACAGCCGCATCTACTACGCTCCCGTGCAGTTCACCTACACACAGCAGGGTTACGACAAGTTCAGTTATCTGGGCGAACGCTATTACACCTACAAGCCGTTGGTGGGCGAGAACACTCGTGTGCAGCTGGCATATCCCGTGCGGAAAGAGAACTGGCCTGCAGGTCGCAAGGACTCCCTGGAGGCGAAGTACACCTTCGGCTACCCTGTGTTCAGTACTGACCGTAGCTATGCGCTCCGTCTGGCCGCCTACGAGAAGTATTATTATAATAATGATATCAAGAACGACACCATCGACATCGTCAAGCTGAGTGGTGGTTTCGTGACCATCCACAACGGGCTGCAGAGTGCCACACAGCGCGACACGCTTACCCTCGATAACAACGGTGAGGGAACCTACATCCTGAAAGCAGCCCAGCGTCCTTATGCCCTGTCAGGCAAGGATGCCCTCTTTACGTGCAGTTTCTCGCTCTATCAGGATGGTACCTACTACGAAGCCACTCCGCTGAAGGCCTTCACCTTCAATCAGTATGTCGTGCCTGGCGCGAAGGACATCTTGAGCGTGAAGACACCCGTGCTCGTCGATATTCTGCGTGACCCTCCAGGTGGTGGCTCCAGTGCGAAACTGAGCAAGGGTTCGACCTTGAGACTGGCCTACCAGATGGACATGTCGTGGAAGGGCGGACTGAGCATAGACATCAATGCGGGTGTGGGAATCGATTACTATACGGGAGTCGGAGGTGTTGGTGTCGAGTATGGACAAATAGGCCATACAAAAGGAGTGATGAACACCAGTGTTGATCTCGTCTTTTCAGGCACAGGTCAGCGTGCCTTCGCCTACACTATGACTGCTAACGAGGACATCTCGACCAGTGCCGATCCCCTGATGGTGGGTGCCGATGCAGACCTCTACATCGGTATGGAAACCAATATGTTCCTAAAGCCGACCATCTCCATCCAGGCTATGCCCGACTCTGTGTTCAAGACGTTTGGCGGTGCGCTGGCAGCCAAACGCATGGTGGAGATTGCCTCGGGTCGTGATGACAATGACAGCATCTTCCACTTGGTGCGCAGCGAGACCATCGGGTACGGTCAGGAAGTGACCTCCACGTTCGTGCACTCGCAGCAGTATATCACGAATCAGCTGATTCCGTCGTTGGCAGAGGAGTGTGAGCAGCTCATGTTCACTGGCTCAAAGACTGAAGCGCAGACCTTGGCTAATGCCACAGGGCAGCGCGTGTATTGGTCACTTCTAAAGCCCAGTGACCCCAATTTTGGTGTGGTGAACACTGACTCGACCGATCTCAGCAATCCTAAGTACGTTTATTACAGCACGAAGACCGACTATAAGGGTCTTTCGAAGATGCACTACCAGATTGTGTTGCCCAATGGCGATGATGACACCAAGCACACCGACAAAGTGTATGACCTGGCAGAGACGATGGCGACGTGGGTCAACATGATCGCCCACAACGAACGGGAGAAACTGGAGGCAAAGGAGTTGGTGAAGAACTTCGACGTGGACGGCGGCGGTAGTGTCAGCTATGCTGAAGACTTCTCCACGGAATACTCCAACACATCATCCTATAACTGGTTCTGCACCGACTTCACCCACAACTATTTTGCTAACCCCGACCCCGACAAGGATGGCTATGGCGATGTAGAGAGAACCCGATTTGCCTTTGCCGAGATTGGCACTATTTTAGGAAATACTGTGGGAAAATTCTTGTCAGGATTGTTGAGTGCCTCGGGGAAGCTGCAAGCGGGGGGAGGAAGTGCCGAGATTATTACGATAAATCCTAACCCTGGGCCTCTCGCTCAAAAGGAAATCCACATCTTTGGTTTGAGTTGGAACTTTGGACTCGTCCCCGTGGCGGCGTATGCCGTTACCCCCAGAAACTCGGAGGTGACGAAGTATAATCGCAAGGAGGCGTTTACCATCAATCTGGATGCCAAGTCACATCTCGACTTCGACCTCTATCGCGTGAAGTTGGAGGATTCGAAGAGCGAGACCTCTGCTACCGACAAATTGGACATCTTCTACGAAAACAATTTCCTGAACAATGTCGATTACATGGAGTATTTCCTTGATCGCGACGTGGGCTCACGCGACATTGTTCACTTGATGAAGCAGCCGCGCAGCTTTGTGTATCGCACACGGGCAGGAGCGACCTGCCGTCCGTGGGAGGGAGAGCGTACGACATTGTTCTACCGTCATGGAACGGTGCTGGACGAGCGTACGAAGAAGATTGAGAATCCCGTCATCAAATTGGATAAGCAGAGTGTGAGCGGTGTGCCTTACGGCGAGCCCGCCCGCTTCAAAATTTATCTCACCAACGAGAGCGAACAACCTGAAGGTGTGGAGGGATCACGTATGTTCTTCATACTCTATCAAGACGAGAAGGCGAACCCGAATGGTGCCCGACTGATGGTGGACGGTCTGCCATTGTCGCGTGGTGGTATCACCGTGAAGGCGGTGCCAGGCGAGGTGACAGAGAAGACACTGGAAGTGTATGCTGGCGATGAGTTTGACTACGAAGACCTGAGAATCGGCATTATTTCGCAGAACGACATCAAAACGGTTCAGGAGGCAACGTTCTCGGTGCATTATTTGCGTGAAGCTGGGTCTGTGGCGATAGCTATGCCAGGCGACAAGTGGATTATGAACACGGATGCGCCGTATGACTCCATTCGTGGCTGGTATCTGCCTGTGCTGATCAATGGTTACAACAAGAACCAGAAAAACTTCGATCACATCGAACTGCAATATAAGGAATCGAGCCGTGGTGACGACTACTGGACGAACCTGTGCGGCTTCTATGCCGACTCCACACTCTATGCAGCAGCGAGCGGCACGAAGCGAATGATACCTGACAATGGATATATCGACTTCAACTTCTACGGCGAAGGCAAGGTGATGGAGAAGGCTTACGACCTGAGGGCGATGCTCTTCTGCCGTAACGGCAACGCATTCCTCACCCGTGCATCACAGGTGAGGAGCGGTGTGAAGGACACGCGCCGTCCACAACTGTTCGGCACTCCTGAACCAAAGGATGGTGTGCTGAGGGTAGGCGAGAATATTGTGTTCAATTTCTCGGAACCCATCGAGCACAATTATCTGCAAGCGACAACGAATTTTGAGGTGATGGGCGAAACGAACGAGACGGCCATCAGCGAGGAACCGTCGCTATTGTTCAGTGGTAATTTTAGTTATGCTCAAAGTGAGGCGCGCCGTAACTTTGCCGATAAGAACGTGACGGTGGAGGTGATGGTGAAGCCCGACAGCACAGGGGTGGATATGCCTATCTTCAGTCACGGCAGCGACGGAAAGCAGCTGCAATTGTGGCTCACTGCCGACTGGCGACTGAAAGCTGTGGTGGACAACGTGACGCTGGTGAGCAACGATGCGCTGAAGGGCGATGCGTTCCGACAGGTGGCATTGGTGCTGGACAACGACAACAAGCGGCTGACGCTCTATGGTGAAGGCGGCATCACGTGCAGCAAGGAGAATGTGACCTATAGTGGTACGGGTCCGCTCATCTTTGGCTCGACCAACCAAGTGAACACCAATGTACGGTCATATTATAAGGGTAGGATGCTGCAAGGACGTGTATGGAACCGTGTGATGGATCGCATCTTGCTGAACACCTACGGCAACAAGATGCTGACGGGCTACGAGATGGGGCTGACTGACTACTACCCGATGGATGACGGCGATGGAAATGTGGCTGCCGACCAAGCGCTGGGCGCACATCTGACGCTGCACGGCGTGTCGTGGGCACAACCACGAGGTATGTCGCTGCATCTGGATTGGAACGAGAAGCGCGACACGCTGGGTATGCATCTGCTGCCGCAGTTCTTCCAGCGCACAAGCGAACAGGACTATACGCTGATGTTCTGGTTTAGGACTGACGTGAAGGGACGTGGTGCCTTGTTGAGCAACGGTTCGGGTCGAAAGACAGACATGACGGCGGCGGAGAAGTTCTTCATCGGTTTCGAGGCCGACACGCTGAAGTATCGGTCGAACGGCGTAGAGCACGTGCTAGGCACAACACAGAGCGACAACAGGTGGCATCACTATGCGATGACGGTGAACCGCGCACATCAAGTGGCGAACATCTATATAGACAACACGCTGAAGGCCTCCTTCTCGACAGAGAATCTGGGCGGCATGTCTGGTGATGACTTTTACTTGGGCAACATGGTGTGGCATGAGCAGGGCATCAACAAAGACAAGATGCACCAGTGGAATGCGCTGACGGGCTACATCGATGGACTTTGCCTCTTCGAGCAGGCTTTGCCTCCTGCACTCATCAAGCGCTACAGCCACAAATCGGTAGGTGGCACGGAGAAGGGTCTGAAGACCTTCCTCGGCTTCAACCGGCAGGTGAGACAGCAGAACAACAACTTCACATGGGAACCCTATGTGCTGAACCAGAAAATCAATGACCCCGACAACGACACGGAGGCACAGCACGACTCGGTGTTCTACGACTCGCAGAAGTATGTGCTGGATCACATCGATGAGGCCATCGGTGCTCCGATGCAGTTCTACCAAGAGTTGCGCAACTTGAACTTTGGTTTCGTGGGTCGGGATCATCAGTTGCTGGTGAACATCGACGAACTGGACAGCCGTGTGAACAAGAAGCAGGTGTATGTGACACTCTACGACGTGCCCGACCTGAACGGCAACTATATCGCTTCGCCTGTGACGACGGCGGTGTTCATCGATCGCAACACGCTACGATGGGGACAGAAGACCTACAAAGCGACGATGCCGTACAACCCCAACGAGGACTATACGTTTGACATCCGCATCGTGAACAACAGTGGTGCTACTCACACCTACACGATAGAGAACATGCCGAAGTGGCTGAGCACGAACACCCTGCAGGACATGATTGAGGCGCAGAGCGAGCAGGCGTTGACGTTCTCTATCCACAAGGATGTCAACGTGGGTTCCTATGATGACATTATCTATTTGACCGATGAGAATGGACTGGCAGAGCCGCTGGTGCTGAATATCACGGTGGAGGGTGAACGACCCAATTGGACGGTTGACCCTGACATCAAGCAGTTCTCGATGAATCTGGTAGGTCGTGTGAAGATCGGCGATGACATCGTGACGGATGCCCGCGACGTGGTGGGTGCCTTCTCTCCTGACGGCACGTGCATGGGTGTTGCCAACGTGAACTACGACCCATTGGCTGCCGAGGCGATGGTGTACATGACCATCTTCAAAGACAACACCACTCCGACTGGTGGCATAGACTTTAAGCTGTGGCACTACGCAACGGGCAAGACGATGGTGCTGGAACCATCGCAGGATGTTGATTTTGCACCGAATGCGACTTATGGCACGGTGAAGGAGCCTGTGGTGCTGGAGGCAGGTGATTTGTACATTCAGACCTTGGCACTCAAGGAAGGCTGGAACTGGCTGTCATTCAATGTGTATAACAAATATTTCAGGGAAGGACTGAACACGCTGCTTAGTGCTTACGATTGGGCCGATGGTGACTTGTTGGTGGATCCAACCAACAACCTGTTGCTGAGTTATAAAGAAGGCGAATGGATGGTGAACGACAGCACCGCCGCCACGAAGACGAGAGTGGGTGTGAAGAACAGCTACCGCATCCATGTGAACAAAGAGGTGAGTGTGGAACTGACGGGCAACAGTCTGAAAAACGAAAGCGACCGCACCATCACGGTG
>JBGUMY010000383.1:0-8124 GCA_045117095.1 Bacteroidaceae bacterium
CAACCGCCTCGATTGGGGCTTTCGTGTTCGCACTTTATGTTTTCGTGATGAAGAACGAATCGGTATCACCTTCTGCGGATTATCACTAACTTTGTGCCGTTCAAACTCCACAAGGAACATTTACACATTATTATATCACACGAAAGATGAAGAGATTAACTTATCTACCGCTATGTCTGATACTGGCCATGCCAGGATGGGCACAAACTCAGAAGAATGAGGCAAAAATGAGCATCAAGGCGGGCGACGGCATCACCATTGCCAGCGCTGACGAGAAGTACAGCATGAACATCAAGTCGAATTTCTCCACAGGAATGAATCTTGAGATTGACCAGGACGGCGATGTGGCTTCCAGCGCCTTCAACATCGGCAAGGCTCGTCTCAACCTGAGCGGAAATCTGTACGGGCCTAAGCTCACGTACTCCTTGCAGTTCGGATTCTCGCCTTCTGACACCAAGACGCTGCCGAACGGCAACTCAAGTTTTGTTCGTGACGCTGTCATTCACTTCAAGCCTAACAGCAATTGGCAGCTTTCCTTCGGACAAACCAAGGTGAAGGCCAACCGCGCCCACATCACTTCCTCGCAGTTGCTGGCATTCACAGGACGCAGCATCGTGGATAGCCCCTTCCAGCAAGACCGAGACTTCGGCGTGTTCGGCGAGTTCAACCACTCGTTCATCGGCAACAGCCACATCGCTGTCAAGGCTTCCATCACCAACGGTGAAGGTCGCGACTATGGAACGACGGTAAAAAGCGGTCTGAACTACACAGGACGTCTGGAGATATTTCCGCTGGGCAAATTTTCTGACAAGGGCGAATACAACGAGGTCGATTTGGTACACGAGACCAGCCCCAAGTTCATGATTGGCGGTGCATTCTCTCATAATGACCGTGCCCTGCGTCTCGGCGGAGAGACTGGAGCCATCAATGCCGACGGAGGCCAAGACTTGAACCAATACTATGCCGATATGGCCTTCAAGTACCAAGGCGTGGCTGTGCAGGCCGATTTCATGGGACGCAACACCTGCTCCCCCATCACCTCCAGCGGACAATACATCTACAAAGGCTGTGGCTATAACACACAGGTCAGCTATAATTTTCCCAACCGCAAGTGGACCTTGGCAGCACGCTTTGCAGCACTCATTCCACATGAGAGCGTACGGGCAGCCGTCGGCTACAAGCAGCAGCAGCAAACATCAGCCGCACTCTCTTACCACCTCAACGGGCACAAACTCAAAGTACAGGCAGAAGCGAGCTACAACCACCGCATTGAGGCTCAGAACCCCTACAACCGTTGGCTCTTCGGCATGCTCCTCGAAGTAGGACTCTAAACTAAAATTTATCATATATCAACATTTAACCCCTAAAAACTATAACAACATGAAGACAATCAAGACCATCCTTTTGGTATGCTTCGCTCTCGTCATGGGCACCACAAATGTGAACGCGCAAAAGCACGGCATCAAAGTGCTCGTGCTCTGTACCGGCAACACCTGCCGCAGCCAGATGGCGCACGGCTTGCTCGAATCCTACGGCAAAGACCTCGCCGTCTATTCTGGTGGCGTCAAGGCCGAACCTCGTGTCAACCCAAAAGCTGTCCTCGTCATGCGTGAGATGGGCATCGACATCAGCGACCACAAGCCCTGTCAGGTCGATGAATATATGGATGAGGACTGGGACTATGTCATCACCGTGTGCGACAATGCCGACAAGACCTGCCCCGTCTTCCGCGGCAAGGTGAAGCACCGACTCCACATGCCCTTCGAAGACCCCAGCAAAGTGACCGAAGGAACCTACGAGTTCAAGATGAACGAGTACCGCCGCATCCGCGACGAAATCAACGACAAGTTCTTCAAGCTCTACTGCGACATGGAGGAGAGAAAGTGATGTGATATGGCAGAGCGAAAGTGAAAAAGAAGATGGTGGTTATTTGGGAAAATTCCTGAATGGCCACCATCTTTCATGATAGAAATCAGTTCAGAATTTGACAAGAGACAGATCCATCACTCTTCACGTCTGAACTGCTGGGGGGACATGCCTGTGTGACGATGGAAATAGGTGCCGAAGTGAGATTGGTTGGTGAAGTTGAGCTGATCGGCCACATGTTTGATGCTAAGAGAATTGTCACGCAGGAGAATCTTTGCCTGCTTGATGGTTTCCTCCATGATGATTTCCTTGGCGGTCTTGCCAGACAATTTCTTGCAGACGGAGGAGAAGTATTTGGGCGTGAGATGAAGCAGGGATGCATATTCGTTCACGCTTACAAAGGGCTGATGGGGGTCTTCGAGCAATCGGATGAAACGCTCGAAGATGTACTCGGCTGATGAGTGGCTGATGGGGTGCATCAAGATATGGTCGTTCGCTTCCATCACCTCGATGAACTCATTGACAAATGCCACCAATAATGCCTTCAACGACACGTTTTTGCGATTGGAGTTGGGGGCATTCAGTTTGTCGTTCAGCAGGTCGTAGTACATGCATAGACGGCGCATTTCGGCCTCATCCACACGCACCACATCATGATTGTTGGTCATAGCATGAACTGCCCAATTCAGATTCAGATTGACCTCCTTCATCAGCATCTCCACCATCTCTTTCGACACGATGATGCCTCGGATTTCCAAATCCATGCTCAGCATCGACTTTTCAAGGATGTTGGTGGGTTTGCTGACAAACACATCTCCCTTTTCCACTCGAAATTCCTCATCGCCCACATAGAGGGTACCGCTCCCGTTCAGAACAATCACGGCAAGGTAAGTGTCAAGCAAGAAAGTGTTGGATTGAAGCTCGCGAACTTTCTTGATGTCGCTGACCAGCGCAATGGCATGATCCTGATAGTCAACCTCCACCTTGGGAGGATTGGATGCTAAATTGATTCGTTCCATTGTTCCATTATTGACTGTTTGAGATGCAAAGGTAGGTGTTTTAGAAGAAAAAGCATTGTTTCATTTCACCTTTTTATATTCCCATTTATCTTATTCCCCATCAAAAAGAGAGAAATAGAACAATTTTGAAGTGTTTCGTTTGTTCTCTTTCTCCTAAAAACATTGTTACTTTGCACAAAATTTCAGAAGATACACAAAAAAGCGATGAAAAAAATAACAATTTGGTGTACCGCCATGTGGATGGTTCTGCTGTCTTCATGCGGCGGACAAAAAGAGGGGCAGCCAAAAGCTCCCATCAGAGTGAAGACACAAGTAGTGTCGCCTGGTTTGGTCGATCATGCTCAGACCTATGTGGGCATCGTGGAGGAAAATGAGGCCACGGCAGTAAGTTTCACAAGCATGGGTGTGGTGAAACGGGTGTTGGTGGATGAAGGGCAAGCTGTGAGTCGCGGTCAGTTGATTGCCGAGATGGATGAGACCCAAGCCCGCAACATGCTCAGTAATGCGCAGGCTCAGATGGCACAGGCAAATGACGCCTATGCGCGCATGAAGCAGCTGTACGACCAGCATGCGTTGGCTGAGATGAAGTGGGTGGAAACACAAAGTCAGGTGGCTCAAGCCAAGTCGCAACTGGAAATGGCAAAGAAGAATCTGGTGGATTGTCAACTGACGGCTCCTGTAAGCGGCATCATCGGACGTAAGCAGATCAATGCTGGCGAAACGGCTCTCCCCTCTCAGGCGGTGGTAAGCATCCTCGACATCTCGACCGTGAAGGTGAAGGTGGCTGTGCCTGAAACTGAAATCGGCGGCATCACATCCAGCACACCCACCAGCATCAAGGTGGAAGCCATTGATGGACGTTATCAAGGAGGATCCATCGAAAAGGGCGTGCAGGCAGATGCGCTCACACACACCTACGATGTGAGAATCAATGTGGCAAACGCTGACCGCAAGTTGTTGCCTGGTATGGTGGCCAACGTCAGATTCGTCACAGAAGGCTCACAAGGATTCAGTAGTCAGTCTATTCCTGTGACGTCGGTTCAGAAGAAGTCCGACGGCAGTTTGTTTGTGTGGACAATCGCTTCAGATAGCACGGCTCATCGCACCACCGTGCAGATTGGAGGCACGCAAGGGAACTATGTATCAGTCACAGATGGACTGAACATGGGGCAACGTATTGTGACTGAGGGGTATCAGAAGCTGAGCGAGGGAACAAAAGTGATTTATTAGTCTTGTTCAATTGTTCAATTAAGAATTAAGAGTTAAGAATTAAGAAAGAATCTTTTTTAATTAAGAGTTGTTTTGAATTAAGAATTAAGAGTTAAGAAAGAGTCTTCTTTAGTTGAGAGTTGAGAGTTTAGGGTTTAGAGTTTAGGGTTATGAAGAATAAGATGGAATGGCTGAAATGGCCGTTAGAACATTACTCCATATCGTTGCTCATCATCGGCATCCTGTTTGTGCTGGGCATCTTTGGCATGTGGGATATGCCGAAGGATGAGTTTCCTCATGCTACGATTCGTCAGGGTGTGGTGGTTGCTGTTTATCCTGGAGCCACCAGCGAGGAAGTAGAGCAACAGGTGGCTCGTCCGCTGGAGCGTTACCTCTTCACCTTTGGCGAAGTGAATCGTGTGAAAACCACCACCACCTCGCAGAACGGCATGTGCATTGTGATGGTGAAGCTGAACGATGACGTGAACAACAAGGACGAGGTGTGGAGCAAGATCAAGCATGGGCTGAATGCGTTCAAGGCGCAATTGCCATCAGGTGTGCTGGGCATCGTGGTGAACGACGATTTTGGCAACACCTCCGCATTGCTCATCGCCATCGAGAGCGACCAGCGCAGTTATCGTGAACTGAAAGCATACAGCGATGATTTGAGCGACCGTCTGCGTCGCATTCCCTCTGTAGCCAACGTGAAGATGTTTGGCGAGCAGAAGGAGCAAATCAGTCTTTATATCGACCGTCAGCGTCTGCAGGCCTACGGCATCGGTCAGCAGATGCTCTTCTCCCGTCTGCAAGCCCAAGGCATCACGACCCTGAGTGGCGGTATCGATGACGATGATCAACAGGTGCCCATCCACGTGGAAACTCAAGAGAACTCAGAAGAGGAGATAGCCAACCAAATCATCTTCTCCGACCCTGCTACAGGCAAGGTGGTTCGTGTGAGGGATGTGGCACATGTGGTCAGGGAATACGAGCCGATGTCGAGCCGAATAGAACAGGATGGGCATCCTTGTGTGTTGCTGTCGATGGAGATGACACCAGGCAATAATGTGGTGGCGTATGGCAAGGAAGTGGAACATGTGCTTGACGCATTCCGAGCCGAAGAACTGCCAGAGGATGTGAAAATCACACGCATTGCCGACAAGCCCAAAGTGGTGAGCATGAGTGTGAGCGATTTCCTGCGCGACCTGCTCATCTCAATGGCTATCATCATCCTCGTGATGATGGTGCTGTTCCCTTTGCGCTCAGCCATCGTGGCGGCCATCACCATCCCATTGAGTACATTTGTATCTGTGGCTATCATGTATCTTGCAGGCATCGAACTGAACATCGTGACCTTGGCAGCGCTGATTGTGGTGTTGGGAATGGTAGTGGACAACTCCATCGTGGTGATTGATGGTTATTTGGAGTATCTCGACAAGGGTTATAAACCCAAACAGGCAGCCCTCGATTCTGCCAAGCAGTATTTCATGCCCATGATGCTCGCCACCATCTGCATCTGCGCCATCTTCTTCCCCTTCCTCATCACGATGAAGGGTATGTTCCACGATTGTCTGGAAGATTTCCCTTGGACGATTACCATCAATCTGATGGTGTCGCTCTTCTTGGCTGTAACGGTGATTCCTTTCCTCGAAGTGCGCATCATCAAGCCTGGCAAAGTGAAAACAGGCGGCAATGCCATCACAAAGTGGGTGCAGAAGACCTACGACCGAGTGCTCGACTGGACGTTCCGTCATCCGTGGGCGACCATCATTGGAGGCATCGCCGTCATCTTGGTTTCCACGTTCATTGCACCAACGCTGAAGATACGTCTCTTCCCCTACGCCGACCGTGACCAGTTGGCCGTCGAGATTTTCTTGCCCGATGGCAAAGGATTGGCTGAGACCGAAGCAATTGCCGACTCTGTGCGTCATGTGCTGGCACAAGACGAGGATGTGGTGGGCATCACAGGCTTCATGGGGTGCTCTTCACCTCGATTCATGGATGCCTACGCACCTCAGATGGCAGGAAAAAACTATGCGCAATTCATCGTGAACACGACATCAGACAAGGCCACACTTCGCCTTCTGGAGAAGTATCAACCCATGTTGGGCGAGGCCTTTCCCAATGCCTACGTGAAGTTCAAACGTCTGGACTATCTGGAGGTGAACGAACTGGAGTATCGCTTCTATGGCGATAACCTCGACTCCTTGCATGTAGCGGCCGAACGGCTGATGGAGCGCATGCGGAAGATGCCTGAATTGGAATGGGTGCATACCGACTACTATCAGCCATATCCCATCATCAATGTGAAGCTCGACCCCGTCACCTCAGCCCAACTGGGCATCACTCGCACTACAGCACAATTGGCACTCAGCGCTACCTCCTGCGACCTGCGGGTAGGACAAATTTGGGAGGGTAATTATGAACTCCCCATTGTGGTGAAGGATGATGCCGACATGACTTTCTCCGAAGTTGCCAACCTCGGCATTGCATCGCCCACATCGATGATGTCTGCAGGTCTGTCAACGCTCAACATCTCCCCTCTTTCGGAGGGGTCGGGGGAGGCCTCTCAACTTTCACCCAACTCTACCGTTCCCCTACGCCAGATTGCCAACGTATCTCCCCAATGGAGCGAGAGTCGCATCGTGCATCGTGGTGGCGAACGTTGCATCACCGTGACGGCTCAGTTCGTGCAGGGTATCTATACGGCACCAATCGAACAAGAAATAGCTCGCATCATGCAGGAAGACATCACGCTGCCACAGGGCATCCGCTGTGAGGTGGGCGGCGAAATAGAATATGGCGACGAAGCCTTGCCACAAATTTTTGGAGGCATTGCCATCGCAATGGTTATCGTGTTCTTCTTCTTGCTGTTCAACTTCAAGAAATATGGCATCACCACAATTTGTATGGCAGCCTTAGCCCTGATGATTCCAGGCGCACTCATCGGCCTCGGACTGATGAACCGTGCTTTGGGATTGACCTCCATTTTCGGACTCATCACTCTCATGGGAATGATTATGCGCAACGAGATTCTCATCTTCGAGCATGCCATCGACCTGATCAAGAAATCGGCGTCAGACGGTTTGCCCGTCGAGGCCTACAACCAGGCCGTCTGTGAGGCCGCCTACGAAGCCGGCAAGCGTCGCATGGTGCCCATCTTCCTCACCACCGCCACCACAGCTGTTGGCGTAGTGCCAATGATTATCGCCCAATCCTCCTTCTGGATGCCTGTGGGCGTCACCATCTTTGCAGGCGGCATCGGCTCTCTCATCATGGTGGTTACCATGCTCCCCGTAATTTATTGGAAAGTTAGTCAGAAGTGAAAAGTGAATAATTTGCTACCGCAATGAAAAAGATCATATCAATCATCGTTTGTTCAATATGCTGCGATTTTGTTGCAGCCCAGACATACACCCTCCAGCAGTTACAACAAAAGGCTTTGGAGAACAACCGCACGTTGAAGAATGCCCGTCTCAATGTGGAGTCGGCTAAAGAGGACAAGGCCAAGACATACACACACTTCTTTCCACAGGTGAGTGCCAATGCGGTCGGTTTTCAAGGTTTCGAGGACATCGTCCAAGGCTCTATGCCAGCAGGAGAAAATGTGATGCCCCTCTCCTTGGTGAAGAAAGGATTCGTGGGAAGCGTGATGGCTGTACAACCTCTGTTTCAAGGTGGACAAATCATCAATGGGAACAAACTTGCCGCCCTTGGGCAGGAAGTGAACCAGCTGCAACTCCAAATGACAGAGAAAGACATCGAATTGCAAGTGGCACAATACTATTGGCAACTCGTCTCCCTGCAAAGCAACATGATCACTCTCGACTCGGTGACGGTACAGCTCGACGAGGTGTATCGCATCACCAAGAACAACGTCGATGCAGGTGTCATCACCCACAACGACCTCCTACGTGTGGAGCTGAAACAGCAAGAGATTGCCTCCAACCGCCTCGAACTGGAGAATGGCATCAGCATTGTGAAAATGCTTTTGGCACAAATGGCGGGGATTGAGGAGGGCGACTACAATACC
>JBGUMY010000384.1:0-10581 GCA_045117095.1 Bacteroidaceae bacterium
GATGGGGACATTATCCGCGAAGACTTCTGGTTGGTCGTCGTGCTGAGTTTAGGAAACGACACTGACGCAAGTGTTGCCTACGACATACGCCACTACAAAAGGAAAGCTAACGGCAAAAAGAAGGGAGGTGCGGAAGGCAATGAAGAGGATGATGTTCAGGCTCCCGACATGAATGGCTATTGGAAGTTTGAAAACATAACAACAGATTTCCTACCCCAAAAGGCTGACTTCAAGGAAGGCGGCAGTCAAGAAAACAATCTTCGCTACTCTCTCGAATGGCGCGGCAACTGCTATTTTGTCATCAGCGAGGTCATCGGCCGCTATGTGGAGTTCTACCCTGATCCTAATCATCCAGGAGAAGGAGGACTCTACAAAGTGAGGCACGACCACAGTGTTGAACGTGCAGAAGGGGAGTTCACCGTTGTCACACCACCTGCAACCATCCCATGCGGGCAGGAAATCGGCATAGACGTGAATTACCACCTCACAACTGGATGCACTTACGGTCAAAAATTTAGGTCAGAGGGCATCATCTGCATAGGAATCATTCTCGACGACGGAAAGAAAATCACTTTTGCCGTTCCACAAAACCAGAACCAGAAACGTGAAGAAAAGGCGAAGGCAAACAAGTCAGAACACGTACAGATGGCTGTTGACATTCTTGAATCGATTGGTCAGAAAGCCGCCTCTACCACCTACGATGCAGAGTTCCACAACAACGGGGACCATGAAACCTTTGTGTTCACAGCGCCGCAAGGACGTGTATTCACAGCCTTGGATGCCAACATGCAAAAGCACTACACGACCTATCAAAACATGTACATCGCTGTGTATTACGGGCGTTCTGGTCTGGTAGGCGCAGGTGGTATGCCCGTGGCGTATTATCACTACAGGTACATTCCTGGCATCGTTGACCCTGGTGAAGAACCCGAAGATAGTACCATGACACATAATGACATTCTGACGAAATACTTAGACCTCCTCAAGGACATGACAGAGTGGTTGAATGGCGAGAACGACATTTATGGCAACCACACCCCTGCCAAAGAGTCTGCCATCATCAGCCTTATCGCCGCCATCCTTGCCCTGTTGACAGCAGGCGGTGCGGGAGGACCAGATTTGTGGTTCAACAGACCAGACCCCAATGCACCCGACCCCGAAACAGCGCGTCTAAAGGAGTTGGACCGTCAGCAAGGCGAACAATGGCGAAAGGAACAACGTGCCCAATGGGATGCCATGAACAAGGCAGGTTACAGCTATGAGGCAGAGCAATACAAGAAGGACAAGAAATTTTATGCACTGGCTGAACGACTTCATGTCAGCACCCTATATGGTAAAGAGCATGCCAAGGAACAGATTAGGAGTATCATGAAAGAAAAGGAAGAGGTGGAGAGACGTATTAGCCAAGGTTTCGTCAAAAAGGCCGAATTTTGGGACAAAGCCGTCACTGTGGCCGAATGGACTGACAGCATAGCCACCACTACCATCAATATAATGGGAGAATTAGACCCCACTGGCTCAACACGTCTAATCAAGAACCTCTATACTGTGGCACACTCCGTGGCAGGAAACTGGAGCGAAGTGTACGCCAGCGGGCATGGCAATTTCGACAACTACATAAATGCCATCAATAAAGGTATGTTCCAAGGATTGATAGGAGTGATACAAAACCAAGCGGGAGATCAGTTCAAATGGGCCACAAAATACACCACAGAGGGAGGCTTTCAAGTCGGTACAGAAATGCTGAAAACAGTTGTATCGGATGCTTGCTGGGGAGACCTCGAATACGACGAGGGAACAGGCAAGTATATGTTCAAAAGCAAAAGTTGGGACAGAATCATCATGGACACAACCAAAGCTGGACTACAGAAATCTGTCAACGTGGCCTTAGGAAATTATTTCCAGTCGACTGCTAAGACAGAGATAGTAACCGACTATGTAACAAATCCCCTCATCGGAAAAAGCATAGATGCTGTTGATCAATGGGTGGGCAACATGGCTTCAGACATGGGTGACCTCTATGGAGATGCCGAATACTTTTACAGCAATCCACAACTCGACTGGCGATGCATTTATTGGGAGGATTAATAGTAAGAACAATAGTTTAACGGACACCAAAAAGTAAGCAACAATATGGACAACAACATCCAACCTCAAGGGAACAACCCGACGGGAGAACAGCAGACGATGACTTTCGGGCAATTCCTGAAAACTTACATCCAACGGAGCTTCGCTGTACTCAAACAACCCAAGCAACTCATCCCCACCATCGTGCTGGGGGTGCTGTGGATAGCCTTGAGCGTGGCGGCATCCATGGTGAAACTCTGGCTACCATTTGAGGTGCTTAGTTTCCTCACCTTCGCCCAAGGTGGCATGTACGGCGGAATCATAGGTGCTGTAGGCGGCATCGTCGGCAAAGTGGTGGTGGCCACCTTCCTCAACGACATGATTGTGCCACTTTTCACAGGTCAGAAGCCATTCAGCAGCATGGGCAGTGGAGCAAAGGGAATGTTTTCCAGCTTGAAAATGAAGAGCATGGCCGCTGTGGCTCCCCTACTGACGGCCATCGGTGTGGCACTTTTGCTCTATAGTTTCATGAACATCAACCAGATGAGACACAACGCCATGATCGGCATCGTGGCCATACTGATGCTCGTCAAGAACCTTGGCACGAGGGGCGGATTCGCCTGGGACTTTTTGCTCAGCGCAGCTGGAGCCATGTCTGGACGGAAGATGCCCGACATGCAGACCATCAATCGAATTCTGACGGGCTTGGTACTTGGCTTCACCCTCGCTGTAACCCTCTCGCTCACAGGACTGCACTGGTGCGTGTGGGTGGGCATTCCATTCACAATCGCTGGCATCGTCTTCAGCATCGTCGGAAGAAACAAGGAAACCAACACCAGGACTCCCATCAATAACCCATTAACCTAAGACACGTATGGAGAATCATTTGACGGAAGAACAACGCAAGGAGGCGGAACGCGCCTTCAAGACGGGACATTATAAGACGCTGTCACAAGCATTGGTGATGGCGCTATATCGTTGCGTCGTTTGGCGTGCAGCCAAGTCTGGCCGGATCATCACCATAGAAGGCTTGTCCGAATATGCCAAGAAACACGACCAGCTACACCCCCTACAGGATCCTCAATTCTATATGGTGAGTGCGGAAGGAGCTATCGGCTTGAGTCCGGGACTGGAGTATCTCACCAAATGGATTTTCATTCCCATGGAACCTGGTGAGGCGCGCGATGCCATCGTTGCAGAACTCGCAGCCGAATACAAACGAAGAGAAGAGGCTGGACTGAATGAATGACTGAAAAAGTTCTTGATGTTGTATGATTATTAAGAGAAAAAGGTGTATCTTTGCAGCCAGAAAACTAAGTTATACCATTTCACATTGAAAAATTAACAATTTATACGATAATGAGATATACTGAATTAGGAAAGACAGGGATGAAGGTGTCCCACTTGGCGTTCGGCGCATCGTCGCTGGGCAGCGTGTTTCATGAGACGAAAGAAGCTGAGAGCATCCAGGCAGTGGAGGCTGCCATTGAGGGAGGTATCAACCTCATCGATGTGAGTCCATATTACGGTCACTACAAGGCTGAGACCGTATTAGGCAAGGCGCTGAAGCTGATTCCAAGAGACAAGTATTTCCTGAGCACGAAGGTGGGACGCTACGGAAAAGATGGCGTGAACACATGGGACTACTCTGCCAAGCGTGCCACAGAGAGTGTCTATGAGAGTATGGAACGCTTGAACATCGACTTTATCGACCTCATCAACGTGCATGACATCGAGTTTCAGGCTGCGATGGAGGGTGGATTGCAGAAGATTGTGGATGAGACGCTGCCAGCTCTCGTGGAACTGAAGAAAAAAGGAGTGGTAGGTCATGTGGGCATCACCGACCTGCAGTTGGAGAACCTGAAGTGGGTGATTGAGCACTCAGAGCCCGGTACAGTGGAGAGCGTTCTGAACTTCTGCCACTACTGTCTGAACGACGACAAGCTGGTGGACTTTCTCGATTTCTTTGAGGCACAGGGAGTCGGGGTCATCAGCGCCTCGCCCCTGAGCATGGGTTTGCTCTCCCAGCGTGGTGTTCCTGCATGGCATCCAGCCCCCAAGCCTTTGGTGGAGGCATGCGCCAAAGCTGCTGCCCACTGTGCGGAGAAGGGCTATCCCATTGAGAAGTTGGCCATCCAATATGCGGTGAGCAACGAACGCATCGCTGGCACCTTGTTCTCCTCAGCCAATCCAGAGAATGTGAAGCGCAACATCCAATGGGCAAATGAAGAACCCGACTGGGAGCTGGTGAAGGAAGTACAAGAAATAATTGGTGATCAGAAACGAGTAAGCTGGGCAAATTCATGATAATCATTGACGCACATTCCCACCTGTGGCTGAAGCAAGACACATGGGTGGACGGAAAGAGAATCCTGTCGTTGAAGAACGGCAGGAGCATCTTTATGGACGAGGAAGTACAGATGTTGCCACCCTGGTTGATTGATGGTGTGAACACTGCCGAAGTGTTCCTATCGAACATGGACTACGCCCAAGTGGGGGGAGCCGTGGTGGTGCAGGAGGTCATTGACGGCAATCAGAATGCATACCTGACCGAGGTGCAGCAGAAATACCCCGAACGATTCTTCTGCATGGGCATGGCTTGGTCTCTCGACGAGGCGAAGGCTGTGAAGGAAGCCGGACTGAAAGGCATTGCCTTCCCGGGCCACCGAATGAAGGAGTCATTGCTCGGTCTGATACACATATTTAAATATATGGAGGAGCAGGGCATGGTGCTGTCCATGTGCCTCGGCGAAGACGAGCACCAGATTGGCGAGATGCGGGAAGTGATTGAGGAATGTCCGGAGTTGAAAGTGGCCATCGGACATTTCGGCATGGTGACGACGCCGGCCTTCAAGAGTCAGGTGATGCTGGCACGAGCTGGCAAGAACGTGATGGTGGAGTCGGGTGGCATCACTTGGCTTTACAATTCGGAGTTCTACCCCTACCCTTCCGCCATCCGAAGCATCAAGGAGGCCGCAGACTGGGTGGGCATGGACCGACTGATGTGGGGTTCGGACTATCCCCGCACTATCACCGCCATCACCTACAAGATGTCGTATGACTTTGTCACGAAATCGACGGAACTGACGGACGAGGAGAAGACGCTCTTCCTCGGTCAGAACGCCCTCCACTTCTACGGATTCAAGAATTTACCAACACTACCATACATTAAAAACATGTCAGAATGAAAAAGCCTTTAGTATCGAAGAAATACCTCTTCACCTTTATCCTCGTCACGTCGTTGTTCGCCCTCTGGGGCTTTGCCAACGACATCACCAACCCGATGGTGGCGGCCTTCCAGACTGTCATGGAAATATCGGTAGCGAAAGCCTCGATGGTGCAGTTCGCATTCTATGGCGGCTATGCGACGATGGCGATTCCTGCCGCCCTGTTCATCCGCAAGTACTCCTACAAGAGCGGCATCCTGCTGGGCTTGACCCTCTATGCCATAGGTGCCTTCCTGTTCATTCCTGCGGCTGAGTGGCAGGAGTTCTCTTTCTTCTGCATCTCCCTCTACATCTTGACTTTCGGTTTGGCATTCTTGGAGACAACGGCCAATCCCTTCATCCTCTCATTGGGTGACAAGGAGACTTCGACTCGCCGACTCAATCTGGCACAAGCCTTCAATCCTGTAGGTTCGCTCAGCGGTATGGCTGTGGCATCATTCATCGTGCTGCCCCATCTGCTGTCGGACAAGCGCGACGCTGCCGGACAAATCATTTTCCCCTTCCTGAGCGAGGCAGAGAAAGCTGACATCCGTCTGCACGACCTTGCCGTCATCCGCAATCCATACGTTGCCATCGGACTCGTGGTGGTGGCAGTGCTGGTCATCATCGCCCTGACCAAGATGCCGAAGACAGAGAGTGAGGAGCAGAAGGCCGCTGGACAGACCCACACAGTGAAGGAGACGCTCACCAACCTCTGGAGCAACACCATCTACCGTGAGGGCGTCTTCGCACAGGTATGTTACGTGGCCGCACAAATCATGGTGTGGACCTTCATCATCCAGTACGCTGACCATCTCGGCATCAACAAGGCCACGGCACAGATGTACAACATCGTCGCCATGTCGCTCAACCTCGGTGGACGCTTCATCGGCACCTTCATCATGCGTTACGTCAACACACGCATGCTGCTCACCATCTTCGGTGTGGGAGCCTCCCTCTGCACCCTCGGTGCCATCTGCATCGAAGGCATGGGTGGACTCTACAGCCTCGTATGCATCAGCCTCTTCATGTCCATCATGTTCCCCTCCATCTATGGCATCGCCTTGGAGAATGTCGACACGAAAGACACCCACCTCGGAGCAGCTTTCCTCGTGATGGCCATCGTGGGAGGTGCCTTGATGCCACCTCTGCAGGGTCGCATCATTGACATGGGCACCATTGGGGGCATGCCTGCCGTGAACTTGTCGTTCATCCTGCCCCTCATCTGCTTCCTGATCATCATCGTCTACGGATGGAGAGCCTACATAAAGAGAGGATAGGAGCGGGAAATGGGGGAACACCCCCTACAAAGAGTTCTCGACGATGCTGAGAAGGTCTTGTACCCCCTACAAAACCTTCCCGACAGTGAAAAGAAGCTTTTGTACCCCCTACAAGACCTTCTCGACGATGAAAAGAAGCTTTTGTACCCCCTACAAGACCTTCCCGACGATGAAAAGAAGCTCTTGTACCCCCTACAAGACCCATTCGGATTTTAACATTTCGAGCCTCAAAGCCCCTGTTTCAGGGGGATAAGCCGAAAATAACACATAAGTAACAAACGATAAATTTCATACGAAGATGAAAGCAATTCAAATCACACACTCGCAAGAGTTGAACATCATCGAACAGGAGAAGCCTCAGGCACTGAAGGCCGGTGAGGTGCTCCTGAAACTGGAGTACGTGGGATTCTGCGGCTCCGACCTCAACACATTCTTGGGTCGCAACACGATGGCACTCAATCCTGTCATCCCAGGACATGAAGTGGGGGCTGTCATTGAGGCTGTGGGCAGTGACGTGCCTGACACGCTGAAGACGGGGATGGTTGTGACCTGCAATCCCTACACCAACTGTGGCAAATGCGCATCGTGCCGCAACGGACGTGTCAACGCCTGTCAGCACAATGAGACCCTCGGCGTACAACGCAATGGTGCCATGAAGGAATACATTGTTTTGCCTTGGCAGAAGGTCATCCCTGCTGGCACACTCTCGTCTAAGACCAGCGCACTCATCGAGCCGATGTCAGTGGGCTTCCACGCTGTGAGCCGTGCCCAAGTGACGGACGTGGACGTGGTGATGGTCATTGGCTGCGGCATGGTGGGCATGGGTGCCATTGTTCGTGCCGTGACCCGTGGTGCGACCGTCATCGCTGCCGACCTCGATGATGAGAAGCTCGACCTCGCCAAGCAGATGGGTGCCGCCTACGCCATCAATACAAAGACGGAGGACGTGCATCAGCGCCTTGCTGACATCACAGGCGGATTCGGTCCCGATGTCATCATCGAGGCTGTGGGCAATCCCTTCACCTATCAGATGGCTGTGAACGAAGTGGCCTTCACGGGTCGTGTAGCTTGCATCGGCTATGCCAAAAGCGACGTGACCTTCCAGACGAAACTCTTCGTGCAAAAGGAACTCGACATCCGTGGTTCACGCAATGCCACCCCCATGGACTTCCTCGCCGTCATCCGCTATCTCGAAAGAGGCACTGCCCCCATCGACCAGCTCATCACCAAGGTCATCAAGCCCGAAGAGGCTCTGGAAACCATGCAGTGGTGGAGCGAGAACCCTGGCAAAGTGTTCAGAATCTTAGTGAAGTTCTGAAACGTGTCGTAAGAACGTGATAACGACATAACGAAACAACGTCATAATAAAGAATAATGACCGGCTATATTCAAAAGGATTTCGGGTGCAGGACGAAGCGCTATGTGCAGACGCTGGAACTGCGCGACGACCCTGACCTCATCCGCGAATACCGCAAGTGGCATTCGGAGGAGCATCACTGGAAGGAAATCCGCGACGGCATCAAGGAGGTGGGCATCCTGGAGATGGAACTCTACATCCTCGGCACCCGCCTCGTGATGATTGTCGATGCCCCCGAGGACTTCAACTGGGAGGAGGCCATGGACAAACTCGCCACCCTGCCCCGTCAGGCGGAATGGGAAGCCTTCGTGGCTCGTTTCCAGGGATGCAGCGCCGAAGCCCGAAGCGACGAAAAATGGCAAATGATGGAACGCATGTTCCACCTATACTGAACCATTCCCATGAGCAAGTGACTATTCCCCCGCCGCCCTATCACCCATTCAGCGTTGGCAAGTGGCGGTTCTCCCGCCACCCCATCACCCCTAAAAACTCAACACTATGACAATCAAACACCTCACCCTCGCAGGCCTCTTGCTGATGGCAACGACGGCATCTGCACAAACCTACAAAGTGCCCGTATCGGAAGCCGACGAACCTATGGCTACAGGGCAGTTCACCCCCGATTGGGCATCACTCCGCACCTACGAAGTGCCTGAGTGGTTTCGCGATGCCAAGTTCGGCATCTGGGCGCACTGGGGGCCTCAGTGCGTGGAAGGCTCCGGCGACTGGATGGCTCGTGAGCTCTATATGGAGGGCAACTACAAGTACAACTACCACCGCGACCACTACGGACATCCCTCGGAGGTGGGCTTCAAGGACATCCTGCCTCTCTTCAAGGCCGAGAACTGGACACCCGAGGAACTCGTGAAATTCTATAAGGAGGAATGTGGCGCACAGTATTTCTTCGCCCTCGGCAACCATCACGACAACTTCGACCTCTGGGATTCTAAATATCAGGAATGGAACTCTCTGAACATCGGTCCCAAGAAGGACATTCTCGATGGATGGGCTCAAGCAGCCAAGAAAGCAGGTCTCCCCTTCGGCATCTCCTTCCACGCCGACCATGCATGGACATGGTATGAGCCTTCTCGCCGCTTCGACCTGAAGGGTGACAAGCGCGGTGTGAAGTATGATGGCTGGCTCACGAAGGAGGACGGCTACAAACCCAATGCCGACGGCACTGAGAAATGGTGGAAGGGTCTTGACCCCCAGAAGCTCTATGCACAAGACCACGACTTCAGCGACAACACATGGGACAATGGAGCCATCCATCGTCAGTGGGGTTGGGAAAATGGTGCCAACATCCCCACGCAGGAGTACATCACCAACTTCTACAACCGTACCCTCGACGCCATCAACCGCTACAACCCAGACCTCATCTACTTCGATGTGACCGTCCTGCCTTTCTATCCCGTCAGCGATGCGGGTATGAAGATTGCGGCCCACATGTACAACCACAGCGCTGCCACCCACAAGGGCAAGAATCAGGCCGTGGTGTTTGGCAAAATCTTGGAAGAGGACATGAAGGACGCGCTCGTCTGGGACGTGGAACGTGGTGCGCCCAACCAGATCATGCCCCGTCCTTGGCAGTGCTGCAACTGCATCGGCGACTGGCACTACAATACCGGCACCTATGAGCGCAACCACTACAAGAGTGCCCACACCGTGGCGAAACTCTTGGTGGATATCGTCAGCAAGAACGGCAACATGCTCCTGTCGGTTCCCCTCCGTGCCGATGGCACACCCGACGAGAAGGAACTCGCCATCATGAAGGAGTTCGGTGCATGGATGAAGGTGAACAGCGAGAGCATCGTGAAGACACGTCCCTGGAAAATCTTCGGCGAAGGTCCTATCGCCAATGCCGACGTGAAGATCAATGCCCAGGGCTTCAACGACGGACAGTACACCAAGGCTGGCAGCGACGAAATCCGCTTCACCCAAGGACCCGCTTCAGGCAAGACCGAAGGTGTGCTCTACGCCACTGCCCTCGCATGGCCAGAGAACCACACGATGACCATCAAGTCCCTCGCCGCTGGCTCCGACCTCTACCCTGCCCCCATCAAATCTGTCGAACTCCTCGGTTATGGCAAGGTAAAGTTTGAGCGCACTGCCGACGCCCTCGTCGTCACCCTGCCCGAAAAACTCAACAACATCATGCCTGTGCTGAAAATCAAGAAATGATGTAGCCTCCCAAAAGGAGAGCAACAAACCATATATCAGAGGAAGCCCTGAACGAGTACCATCGTTCAGGGCTCCTTCTAATATATGCCATTGCCTATGGATAGATGGCATTTTCCTCCTATAGATTTATCTGATGGCGTAAATTGTCTCTATTTCGCAAGCGCTAAATTTCTGATAAAGAGTGTCACTTTGTGACAGAAATATTACAAATTTATTCAAAATCTTTCAAAATTGATTTGTTTGATTTGTGCAGATTTGAAGGATTTTTTTACGAAGCAAAGCGAGTAAATTCCTTTTCAGAGTTCATCAGCCAAATAAAAAATCTTCCATCAGATAAAATCCGTCCCATCCGTGTCATCCGTTGTTGAGAGAATAAAAGAACTTTCTGTTGTTTCCTTCATTTCCGGGTAGCGCGACTAAAAACATCCATCTGTTTGGAAGAATGTGTCAAAAGTGACCGCACATTGTTGATTTTCCACAAAATATTTGA
>JBGUMY010000385.1:0-5519 GCA_045117095.1 Bacteroidaceae bacterium
ATCTGCCGAGGGTTGGCTGAGATTTGTCCCAAATACACCTATGAGGAACATTTAGCTCACTTGACGAAGGGACTGAAGGAACACAAACGCTATTGGGATGTGTCGCCCCGTGTGGTGCTGAACTTCATCCAGTACAACGACCTCATGAGACTGCCTGTCTTCAATCTCAAGAACCGCTATACCAGCGGTTTGAGCATTGAACCTCGCAACAACCGCAACAAGCCATTCGGTTCGTTGGCACGCCGTACGCTGGGTGAGATGTATGGTGCCAAAGACTCTGCACGTTCAGGATTGGAATTGGCATACGATTCGCTTCTGCGTGGTGAGCCAGGCCAGAAACACAACAAGAAGGTGCTGTCGAAATACCTTTCCATTGTGGACAAGGAACCTGTAGATGGTTACGACCTTGTGAGCACGATTGACGTCAGCATGCAGGATATCTGCGAGAGCGCACTTCGTGAGAAACTACACGAGCTGGGAGCCGCAATGGGTGTGGTAGTATTGATGGAAGTGAAGACAGGCGATGTGAAGGCGATTGTGAACCTGATGCGCTATGATGACGGCGAATATTATGAGGCCAGAAACTATGCGTTGGCAGCCTTGATGGAGCCTGGTTCCACGTTCAAGACAGCCTCTATCTTGGTAGCGTTGGACGATGGTTATATCACCACTTCCGATTATGTAGAGACAGGAAGTGGTATCTGCAATATGTATGGAGCCTCGATGAAAGACCATAACTGGCACAGAGGTGGGTATGGAACCATCGATGTGCCACATGTGCTGATGTACTCCAGCAACGTGGGTGTAAGCAAATTGATTGACAAGCATTACCATAACCAGCCAGAGAAGTTTGTGGAAGGGTTGCACCGTGTAGGTATTGGCACCCCCTTAGGATTGCCTTTTAACGGTGCCGCCGACCCTGTAATCCGAACGCCTCATAAGGACAGTAAGGGAGGTTACAGAATGTCAGACAACTGGTCTGCCACCGCTTTGGCATGGATGTCCATCGGATATGAAACCCAGATACCGCCCATCAGCACAGTAAGTTTCTACAACGCCATTGCCAACAACGGCAAGATGGTGCGTCCTCGTTTTGTGAAGGGCATCGCGAAGAATGGAGAGATGGTAGAGGAATTCCCTGTGGAGGTCATCAAACCGCACATCTGCAGACAAGAGGCGTTGGAAGACATTCAGCACATTCTCTACCGAGTGGTGAACGACAAGGAAGGTTTGGGTAAGCGAGCAGGCAATCCCTATTTCCATGTGAGTGGCAAGACTGGTACAGCGCAGGTGGCAACTGGTGGAGGTTACAAGGCTGGACACAACGAACACTTGGTGAGTTTCTGCGGCTATTATCCATCCGAAGACCCTAAATACACCTGTATTGTAGCGATTCGTCACGCCTACCCCGTGGCAAGCGGTGGTGGTCAGGCAGGCCCCGTGTTCTCCAAGATTGCCCAGCGCGTCTATTCCAAGAACGTGACAACTGACATCAATCTGGCTAAAGACTCGACTGCTGTGCTTGTGCCTACCGTGAAAGACGGTAATGTGATGGCAGCCCGTTATGTGCTTGACCAACTGGGAATGAAATCGAGAGGAGGAGATGGATTTGAGTGGGGAACCTCCGCTGTGGGAGCCGATGCCGTAGAATTCCACTCGATGAAGGTCAGCGACAATATTGTGCCCAACGTGACAGGCATGGGTGCAAAAGATGCTGTGTATGCCTTAAGTCAGCGGGGAATGAGAGTGCGTATGTCAGGACGAGGCAAGGTGACGCATCAGAGTGTGCCGAGTGGCAGCAAGGTGACGAAAGGACAGATGGTAATGTTGGATTTGAAATAAAAATGTAAAAATATGAAACTGAAAGAACTCGTCAGCAAGCTCAATGTCCTCGATGTGCAGGGCGATTTGGAGCGTAACATCAGTGGTGTGCAAATCGACTCTCGTCAGATTGGCGAGGGAAATCTCTTCATCGCCGTGCGAGGAACTGTGGCTGATGGACATAACTACATAGACAAGGCATTGGGACAAGGGGCTGTGGCTGTGCTGTGTGAGGCGATTCCTGATGACGTGAAAGAAGGGGTGACGTATGTGCGTGTGGAGAACACGGAACAGGTGGTGGGTCAGGTCGCAACCACTTTCTATGGCAATCCGACGAGCAAACTGAAGCTGGTGGGTGTGACAGGAACGAACGGCAAAACAACTATTGCCACCGTACTCTATGAGATGTTCCGATACATGGGACACAAGGCTGGATTGCTCTCCACCGTATGCAACTATATCGATGGGGAAGCCATTCCTACTGAACACACCACGCCTGACCCCATCACGCTCAATGCACTCTTGGCTCAGATGGTGGAGGCAGGTTGCGAATATGCCTTCATGGAAGTGAGCAGCCATAGTGTGGTGCAGAACCGTATCGGAGGTCTGACCTTTGCTGGAGGACTGTTCACCAACATCACACGCGACCATCTTGACTACCACAAGACCTTCGAGAACTACATCAAGGCCAAGAAACTCTTCTTCGACAACCTCCCCAAGGAGGCGTTTGCCATTACGAATGCTGATGACAAGAATGGGAAGGTGATGGTGCAAAACACGAAGGCACAGGTGAAGACCTATTCCGTACAAAGTCCTGCTGACTTCAAGGCCAAGATTATCGAGTGCCATTTCGAGGGTATGTATCTCAACATCAACGGGAAAGAGGTGGGTGTACAGTTCATTGGCAAGTTCAATGTGAGCAACCTCTTGGCTGTCTATGGTGCAGCGATCATGTTGGGCAAGGAAGAGCAGGAAGTGTTGGTGGCGCTGAGCACGATGAAGCCTGTGAATGGACGATTCG
Source organism: Bacteroidaceae bacterium (assembly GCA_045117095.1). Lineage (GTDB taxonomy): Bacteria > Bacteroidota > Bacteroidia > Bacteroidales > Bacteroidaceae > Minthosoma. The sequence goes on from JBGUMY010000385.1 coordinate 2,843, forward strand.
AAGCCCTTCGTTCCCCTTCTGGTTACACAGCCATTGTTGATTATGCCCACACCCCTGATGCGTTGGAGAATGTACTGAATGCCATTCATGGTGTGTTGGAAGGAAAAGGTGAGGTCATCACCGTATGTGGAGCAGGTGGCAATCGTGACAAGGGCAAGCGCCCACTCATGGCACGTGAGGCTGTGAAGCAGAGTGATCGCGTCATCATCACAAGTGATAACCCCCGATTTGAAGAGCCACAAGACATTATCAACGATATGTTGGCAGGTTTGGATGAAGAGCAGATGAAAAAGGTGATTGCCATTGTAGATCGCCGCCAAGCCATCAAGACGGCCTGCATGATGGCAAAGTCTGGAGACGTGATTCTCATTGCCGGCAAGGGACATGAGGACTACCAAGACGTGAAGGGCGTGAAGCACCACTTCGATGACAAGGAAGAGGTGAGAGCATGTTTCTAAGCCTCCCCACCCCCTCCGAGAGAGAAAGGGTGGAGAGTTTAGGGTTCAGAGTTCAGAGGGTAGAGTTGACATTTAACATTTGACATCCAATAAATATGTTATACGATTTTTTCCAATACTTAGAACAGTTCGACATTCCTGGCGCAGGCATGTTTTGCTATGTGTCGTTCAGATCATTGTTGGCACTGATTCTTTCGCTCATCATCTCGATGGTGGCTGGTGAGTATTTCATCAAGTACATGCGTCGGAAGAAGCATATCGAAGAGGCACGTGATGCGTCGATTGACCCCTATGGGGTGCAGAAGAAAGGTGTGCCTTCAATGGGTGGTGTGGTCATCTTGGCTGCCGTACTGGTACCGGCACTTTTGGTGGGCAGACTCAGCAATGTCTATAACGTATTGTTGATTGTCACGATTACCTTCTTTGGCATTATCGGCTTCATCGACGACAAGATCAAGTTGGGTGGAAACAAAGACGGCTTGCCTCCTAAATTGAAGTTGCTAGCACAGTTGGTATTTGGCATCGTGGTGGGGCTGACGTTGTGGCTCAGCCCAGATGCTGTGGTGCGTGAGAATGTGGAACGTGAGATTGGCGACAAGGTGGAGGTCTATCATAAGAGTGAAGCACGTAAGAGTACCGTCACTACAGTTCCCTTCGTGAAGAGCAACAATATTGACTATTATGAAGTGTTCGGCTTTATTCAGGACGGCAAAACCAAACGTGCATGTGGTTGGATTCTCTTCGTGTTAGTCACCACGTTTGTCATCGCAGCTGTGAGTAATGGTGCGAATCTGAACGATGGAATGGACGGCATGTGTGCAGGCAACTCAGCCATCATTGGTGTAACGTTAGGTATTTTGGCCTACGTCAGTGGTCACATTCGTTTCGCCGACTATCTGAATGTGATGTACATTCCTGGTTCTGAAGAGATTGTTGTATTCCTCAGTGCCTTTGTGGGAGCATTAGTGGGTTTCCTCTGGTACAATGCCTATCCTGCTAAAGTGTTCATGGGCGATACTGGCAGTTTGGCTATTGGTGGTGTGATTGGCGTCACAGCAGTCATCATCCACAAGGAACTGTTGCTGCCTATCCTTTGCGGCATCTTCCTGATGGAGAGCCTGTCAGTAATTTTACAGATTTCTTATGCAAAGAAAGGAAATGCCAGAGGCGAGAAATGGAGAGTCTTCAAGCGCGCTCCTTTCCATGACCACTATCGACACAAGATGGAGGATGGCGTCAAATACATCATCAAACGGCCTCATGGATTGCTGTTTGAGTCGATGATTACAACGCGTTTTTGGATTGTCAGCATCCTGTTGGCAGCCATTACCATCATCACATTGAAAATTAGATAAAAGTTTAGAGCTTAGGGTTTAGAGTTTAGATAATAACATAGATAAGAAGATGAAAAGAATTGTAGTATTAGGAGCAGCAGAAAGCGGTGCAGGAGCCGCAGTGTTAGCAAAAAAGGAGGGATTTGATGTGTTCGTAAGCGACATGTCGAACATCAAAGATAAATATAAGGAGCAACTCAATAGCCACGAGATTGTATGGGAGGAAGGGCATCATACGGAAGAGTTGATTCTCAATGCCGATGAGATTATCAAGAGTCCAGGCATCCCTAATAATGCACCGATGATTCTGAAGATTAAGGAGAAAAAGATCCCCATCATCTCTGAGATTGAGTTTGCAGGTCGTTACACCCATGCGAAGATGATTTGCATCACAGGTAGTAACGGTAAGACCACTACCACATCCCTCATCTACCACATTCTGAAAAATGCAGGTTACAACGTGGGGCTGGCGGGCAACATCGGAAGAAGCCTTGCGCTGCAAGTAGCTGAAGAACAGCATGATTACTATGTGATTGAATTGAGCAGTTTCCAGTTGGACAACATGTATGACTTCAAGGCTGACATTGCCGTATTGATGAACATCACACCTGACCATCTCGACCGATACGACTTCAAGATGCAGAATTATGTGGACTCGAAGATGCGCATCATCCAAAACCAGACACCAGAGGATGCTTTCGTCTTCTGGAATGATGACCCCATCGTAAAGGCTGAACTGAAGAAGTACAACATCAAGGCACGTCTCTGCCCCTTCAGCGAGTTCAAGAGCGACAGCGTGATTGGTTATGTGGATGAGGACACGTATGTGATTGAAGGCCCTACCCCATTCAATATGGAACAGGAGGAGTTGGCGCTGCGTGGCAA
>JBGUMY010000386.1:0-11966 GCA_045117095.1 Bacteroidaceae bacterium
ATTAAGATTCTTCACCGTAAAACCGCAAAACCGTTCAGCGCAGCGACCGTAAGACCGAACGAAACGGAGCTTGCGAAAGTTGAGTTAAATAATAGAAAAGGATTCCTTACCTTTTCTTTTATTCTTTACGAATTTGATTCAACCAACAGGTTTGCAGGTAAGGTAAAAGGAGAATAACACAATATGTTGGGAGCATTATCGTTATTAATAATATGATACGACACATTATTTATATATATAGGAATGTTTCTCTACCGTTAATCATCAAGTGCATGGTTTGTGCTCTGATGTGGTTAGGTACATTGGAGACGTATGCTCAGTCCGTTGTGATTAAAGGAAAAGTGACGGATGACAAGAAAGCTCCGTTGGAGTTGGTACAGGTTCGCGTGGAAGGTACTGGGTGTGGTGCTGTGTGCAATCTGAAGGGAGAATATAGATTCAGTTGTGAGAGCGCCGATTCGATGGTGGTCATTTTCTCGATGTTAGGTTATGAAACGAGAAAACGAGTGCTTGTGAATCCCGTTGACTCTGTAGTAATGAACGTGATGTTGCCTTCTTTGGGCTATGAATTGGGCGATGTGGAAGTGACAGACATCCGTAGGCAGACCAGCACAATGACCGATGTGAATATGAACGACATGAGGCACATGGGAAATGCCAGCGGAGGTGGCGTTGAAAGGCTCATCACCAGTCAGGCTGGAGTTTCCACTCATAATGAATTATCTTCACAGTATAATGTTCGAGGAGGTTCTTTTGATGAGAACTCTGTGTATATCAATGGTATAGAGGTTTATCGTCCCCTACTGATTCGAAGTGGTCAACAAGAGGGTTTAAGTATCATCAATCCTGATATGGTGGAACGAATAGGTTTCTCAGCAGGTGGTTTTGAGGCACGTTATGGAGAGAAAATGTCGAGTGTTTTGGACATCACTTACAAGAAAGTGAAGGGATTTGAGGGCAGTGTTAGTGGCAGTTTGTTGGGTGCAAGCGGTTATTTAGGATTTGGTTCTGATAAATTCTCCATGACTCATGCCGTCCGCTACAAAACGATGAAGAACCTTTTGGGAACGCTGGATACCAAAGGTGAATATGACCCTCGCGACTTCGACTATCAGACGTATATGAGTTGGAGTCCCAATCAGCGATGGACATTTGATTTGATGGGTGTCATCTCAACAAATGACTATAAATTCACGCCTAAAGATCGAACCACGAAATTTGGTACTTCTGAGGATGTGAAAGAGTTTAAGGTATATTTTGATGGCAGCGAACGGGATAAGTTTTACACTTACTTTGGTGCCCTCTCCATCACTCACAATTTCAATCCTCTGAATTCCCTTACCTTCAATTTGTCGGGCTTTAAGACACAAGAACGTGAAACTTATGATATCAATGGTGAATACTGGCTGAACAACGATGGTGAAAGTGAAAGTTTGGGTATCGGCACCTATCATGAACATGCAAGGAATCGACTGAATGCCAGCATGATTAACGTGGGCATCACAGGCAATCACCGTATGACCAGCCATCAGATACGTTATGGGCTTCTGATGAAGATGGAGAAAGTGGATGAAAGCATGCGTGAATGGGAGATGCGAGACTCAGCAGGGTACTCACTCCCCCACTCCTCTGATCGATTAGACCTTATCTATAACATGGTTTCTGTAAATAGTGAAAAATCAAAGCATTATGAATTCTTCTTACAGGATACCTATCGAAAAGAATTTGAAGAAGGAAGCTTGGTGCTGAACTATGGTGCAAGACTGACGCATTGGGATTGGAACAAGGAAACGCTCTTCTCGCCACGTGCCACGATTGCTTTCACTCCAGCCCGTCATGACAACATCACCTATCGTTTCTCCACAGGCCTGTATTATCAGACGCCTTTCTACAAAGAAATGCGTGACACCATGAAAGTGGATGGCAACACGGTGGCATTCCTGAACAAGGATATCAAGTCGCAACGAAGTATCCATTTCGTCGCAGGAATGGAGTATAAGTTTAGGGTGGATATGCGTCCGTTCAAGTTCACGGTAGAAGCCTACTATAAGGCGTTGAGCAATCTGATTCCTTACAACGTGGATAATGTTCGAGTGGTTTATTATGGTGGCAACATCTCTAAGGGTTATGCCGCAGGTTTAGACTTGAAGATTTATGGCGAGTTCGTGCCTGGCACAGATTCTTGGCTGAGTGTGGGCATTATGAAGACGGAGGAAAAAATCAATGGAAGCAAATATGTGCCCCGCCCTACTGACCAACGGCTGAATGTCGGCTTGTTCTTCAGCGATTACTTCCCCAACACCGACCGATGGAAGATGACCTTGCAGGGACATTATGCTGGTGGCTTACCTTTTGGTCCTCCCCACTCTGGTCGTGAAAAGCAAGTATTCCGCATGACCAGCTATCGCCGTGTGGATATTGGCATTAGTTATCGTCTGCTTAAGAACGAAGACCGTCATATCACCACAGGTGTGGGAGGTACCTTCAGGAACATCTGGTTAGGAATTGATGCGTTCAATATCCTCGATATCTCCAACGTGAACAGTTATTATTGGGTGACAGACATTACAAATCATCAGTATGCTGTGCCAAATTATTTGACAGGAAGGCAAATAAATGCACGTTTATTGTTTGAGTTTTAAGAATAATGCGTAACTTTGCCACTTGTTAAGATAAAAAACTATTATCATGGCAGGATATTTAGTAGAAGACCAGAGAAAGGTCACCACACACAGATTGATCCAGATGAAGGCCGAAGGCAAGAAGATTGCCATGCTGACATCGTATGACTATACTACCGCCACTATCACCGACAATGCAGGTATCGACATCATCCTCGTGGGTGATTCAGCCAGTAATGTGATGGCTGGTAACTGGACTACCCTACCTATCACGCTCGACCAGATGATTTATCACGCCAAGGCTGTTGTGCGTGCTGTGAAGCGTGCTTTGGTCATTTGTGATATGCCGTTTGGAACCTATCAAGTGAATGAGACGGAGGCTGTGAGCAATGCCATCCGTATCATGAAGGAGACTCATTGTGATGCCCTCAAGTTGGAAGGTGGCGTGGAAATCATTCCAGCTGTCAAGAAAATTCTCGACGCAGGTATTCCCATCTGCGGACACCTTGGTTTGACCCCTCAATCCATCAACAAATTTGGCACTTACACCGTTCGAGCCAAAGAAGAGGCAGAAGCCCAAAAACTGATCAACGACGCACACGCTTTGGAAGAAGCTGGCTGTTTCGCGGTAGTGTTGGAGAAGATTCCAGCCAAATTGGCCACACAGGTAGCCAAAGACCTGAGAATTCCCGTGATAGGTATTGGTGCTGGTGGTGGATGTGATGGACAGGTATTGGTCATTTCCGACATGTTGGGCATGACCAGAGGCTTCTCTCCCAAGTTCCTGCGTCGATATGCCGACCTCAACACCGTGATGACAGATGCCATCGGTCACTATGTGGAAGATGTGAAGGAAGGCAACTTCCCCAACGAGAACGAACAATATTGATGAGTTGATGGTTGATGGTGGACAATAGACATATTTCTTATTAAAATAAGTATAAACACTTAAAAACAATTGAATTTATGAGTATCAATGAGTACAATTTTGCCGGCAAGAAGGCAATCGTGCGTGTAGATTTCAATGTGCCAATCCAGAATGGCGTCATCACCGATGACACTCGTATTCGTGGTGCAGTCCCTACCCTCAAACTCATCCTTGAGAAAGGTGGTGCCCTCATCATCATGTCTCACATGGGCAAGCCAAAGGGCAAGGTAAAGCCTGAACTCTCTCTCAAGCAGATTGTTCCTGCTGTGAGCGAAGCACTCGGTGTTCCTGTACAGTTCGCTGATGACTGCCAGAAGGCTGACGCTCAAGCTGCTGCGCTGAAACCAGGTGAAGTGCTTCTCCTTGAGAACCTCCGCTACTATCCTGAAGAAGAAGGTAAGCCAGTAGGTGTTGAGAAAGGCACTCCTGAATATGACGAGGCTAAGAAGGCCATGAAGGCAAGCCAGAAGGAGTTCGCTAAGAAGCTCGCTTCTTACGCTGACTGCTGGGTGATGGATGCTTTCGGTACCGCTCACCGCAAGCACGCTTCCACAGCTGTCATCGCTGACTACTTCGACAAGAAGGACGTGATGCTCGGTCTCCTTATGGAGAAGGAAGTGCAGGCTGTTGACAACGTGCTCAACAACATCAAGCGTCCATTCGTGGCCATCATGGGTGGTTCTAAGGTTTCAACGAAGATTGGTATTATCGAGAATCTCCTCGGCAAGGTGGACAAGCTCATCCTCTGTGGTGGTATGACCTACACCTTCATGAAGGCTCATGGTGGTGAGATTGGTAACTCCATCGTTGAGTTGGACAAGCTCGACATCGCCCTCGGCGTAGAGGAACTCGCCAAAAAGAACGGCGTTGAACTCGTTCTTGGTGAGGATTCCGTATGCTGCAACGGCTTCGACTTCTCCACATTCTCTCTCAAGCCAGGTGCTGAGAAGAAGATATTCCCATCCAACGCCATCGAGGACGGCTGGGAAGGTCTCGACGTTGGTCCTGTGAGCCAGGAAAAGTTCGCCAAGGCCATCGAAGGTGCCAAGACCATCCTCTGGAACGGTCCCGCTGGCTGCTTCGAGAGCGATGAGTTTGCTGTAGGTTCACGTGCCGTAGGTGAGGCAGTAGCCAAGGCCACTCAGGAAGGTGCATTCTCTCTCATCGGTGGTGGTGACTCTGTGGCTTGCGTCAACAAGTTCGGTCTTGCCGATAAGGTATCTTACATCTCTACTGGTGGTGGTGCTCTCCTCGAGGCTATCGAAGGCAAGGTTCTTCCTGGCATCGCAGCCGTGAAGGGTGAATAATTCGGAAACAAAACATTTGTTTATATCAAAAAGGAAGTCTATCCTCCATGGATGGACTTCTTTTTATTTGCGACGATTTTGTCAAATAAAGAAAATTGCTTACCTTTGCAGGGTGTAAGGTCACCGTTGAGCCTTAACAAAATCATGAGCTCTATGAGAATCATTTTGCTATCTATCATTGCCCTTGTCTGTTGTTCGTTCAGCAAGATGGACGACTCGGAGGCGTTGAAGGAATGGACGCCTGCTGCTGTGGTGAGCGAGGAGGCGGTCAAGGCTTATGGCATTGACTCATGCTTTACCAGCAGTCCCATTAGTGATGCCATCTTCAGTCGCATGCAGGGCAAGTCGTACAAGAAGAACTGCACCGTACCTCGTGCCATGCTCCGCTATGTGAAAGTGCTCCATCGCAACATCGATGGCAAGACACAATTGGGTGAGATTGTCTGCAACAAAAGCATCGCTGCTGACCTCATCGACATCTTCCGCCAACTCTATGAGGCAAACTACAAGATTGAACGCATCACGCTGGTCGATGACTATGATGGAGATGACGAGCGCAGCATGGCTGCCAACAACACATCGTGCTTCAATTTCCGTGTTGTTTCTGGCACCACTACCCTCTCCCGTCATGCGGAGGGACGTGCCATCGATGTGAATCCCCTCTATAATCCTTATGTCCACCTCAACAATGGAAAGGTGGAGCCTGCCAATGGTAAACCTTATGCGACCAACCGTACGGCACAAAGAAAAACGCCTGTGCCGTTCATCAGCACAAGCGATTTATGTTATCGCCTCTTCATCCAGCATGGGTTCCGCTGGGGAGGTTCTTGGCGCACCACGAAGGATTACCAGCACTTTGACAAGTGACCTTTCAACACTTAATGTTGAGTTCCTTGATGATGGCGGAAATCTTCTCGAAGGTGGAGATGCGTGAGGGAACGAGTGGCAAACGCAGTTCGTTCTCAATGAGTCCCATCGAATTGAGCATCGCCTTCACGCCAGCAGGATTGCCATCGACAAAGAGGAGCTTGAAGAGTTCGGTGAACTTATGGTGAATCGTCAGCGCATTCTGGTAGTCGCCATTGAGCGCCAAACGAACCATGCGGCTGAACTCCTTGGGCAAGGCATTGCCTATGACAGATATGACCCCCACAGCACCCAACGTGATGAGAGGGAATGTGATGCCGTCATCGCCTGAGATGACATCGAAATTGGCAGGCTTGTTTTTGATGATATCGTCAATCTGGGTGAAGTTGCCCGATGCCTCTTTGATAGCCACGATGTTTTCGCATTCATTAGCCAGACGAAGTGTTGTCTCAGCAGTCATATTCACACCTACACGTCCAGGCACATTGTAGAGCACAACGGAAAGATTACGTGTGGATGCAGCGGCTGCAATTGCCTTAAAATGCTGATAAAGACCTTCCTGTGAGGGTTTGTTATAGTAAGGGCAAACGCTGAGGATTCCCTCTATGCCCTTGAAGTCGCCAGTCTGAATCTGCTCCACAATGGCAGCTGTGTTGTTGCCTCCGCAACCCATGAGAATAGGCACTTGGCCATTCACCTTCTCCACCACCAGTTCTTTCACTTTCTGGCGTTCGGATTCAGATAATGTGGGTGTTTCAGCCGTAGTGCCTAAGAGGCAGATGAAATCAACGCCATTGGAGAGTTGATAATCAAGGAGTCGCCGAAGGGCTGTGTAATCAACCATGCCCTCTTTGGTGAAGGGAGTGATGAGCGCAACGCCCAATCCCTTAAATTTGTTATGTACCATATATGATGAAAACGTTTTCTTTTTAAATCGGGTGCAAAGTTACGAAAAAAATCCGTAAAGAAAGCGAGCAATCAAGAGAAACCTTCGAAATGCAAGTTATCTTTTTTGAATTTGTTGACGAGTGTGCCGATTTCCTTTTCCGCATAGTCGCCCCATTGGCTTACAGGCATATTAACAGGGAAGTAGTTCTCGTAGACCCGACGGATGATTTCTGGAGTCTTGCGGCAGGCTTCTTTGAAATTGGTCAAGAACAAGTCGATTTTCCCCATCTTCAAGTAGGTCAAAGACTTGGCGGCTGGGATATTCTTCACAAACGGGCTTTGACTATGGGTTGCTATCTGGCTGATGGCATTGAGGACATCGAGACCAAATTGGTCGAAGTCGTTCAACACAAAGGTGAGAGCGATGTCAAGCCCCATCATCACCTGGTCGTGGGCAAACTGAAGTGCCATCGCAAAATAGCGGGCAGACTCCTCGTATTGCTGCATAGCGAGATAGTTCATGCCCAACATGAAGAAGGCTTCGGAGTTTCTCGGATCCATCTTCAGCAAGCGCTTGTTGATGTTGATGCCTTGCTCGTAGCAGCCCCTTTGGTGATAGAAGTCGCTGATTTCGGACAAAGAGGTTTTGTAGAGGTCGAGCATGCTCTCGTAGATGTTCCGTTCATACTCAAGTTCCTCGTCACTCGGTTTATGTCGCTGAACAGAATGCCAACGTTTGGAGGCTTTCTTCCGATTGTTTTCCAACGAATTGGTGAGCCATTCCAATTCCCTCAACGCATCTTTCCTGAGTCCTTCAGCAAACAGCACCTCAGCGTAGGGAATTGCTTGCACCGCATCGCCACCATTGTCGAGATATTCCTTGAAGCAGGGCTTCGCAAGTGCATGTTCGCCGATGGCATGGTAGGTGTGAGCCTTGGTGAGCAGGGCATCCATATCGTTGGGATTGATAGCCAAGGCAAAGTCACATGACTCCAATGCCTGGTCATATCGCTGGATGACACATTGAGCCATGGCAAGCTGTGTCCATCCCTTGTTCAGATAAGGCTGCTCGACCAACACCTGCGTCAGCACCTCACACATCAGGTCGGCCAATTCATTCTCGCGGCAGATTTCAATCAACTGCACATCCTCATCATACTTGCCCAAGGGCTTGAACACATCGATATATTCCTGAATCCATTGGCGTGCGCATGTCTTTTCCCAATCCTTCATTCCATATCTGCCATTGCTGTGCAGTTCCAGAATCGAGGAGATGATGTGGATGTAGTTCTCACGCTTTTGTGCCTCTGTAGGAGCCCCGTCATAGGCCTCCTGCATCCATTCACGCCAAATCTTTTCGGCTCTTGTCACATTGCCACGTTGCGCATACTCTAACTGCGCCACTTGATACTTGACGTCTGAATTGTTTTCCGCATCCAGTTCATTCACAATGGCACGAGCCTTGTCAAACTGATGCTGATAGATGAATGTCGCACTCTTCACAATCAACAAGACTTCCTCGTCGGGATGAATCTGCAAACCCATCTCGATGGCCTCCATTGCCCGCCTGGGGCGTTCGTTGATCAGGTAATAATCAGCGATGTCGGCAAAGTCCTCGGCATCAAAGTAGATGCTTCGGTCTTTCTCCGCCCTATGCTCATAACTGGCCAGAAGGTCTTTGAAATCCTTTGATTGAAAATAGTCCTTCGACATACAAGACTGAAAACTTACTTGTTGATTTTCTTCCAAGCATCAGTCAAGCCGACCGTGCGGTTGAATACCAGGTGCTCAGGAGTGGAATCTGGGTCAACATTATAGTAGCCAATGCGTTGGAACTGCAAGTAATCCATTGGTTTGCGTGTCTGGAGCCATTCCTCCACGTAGGCCTTCTTCACCTCCAGACTGTTGGGGTTCAAGAACGGACGCATCGCCTCTATGCCACGCACATCAGCATGCTCCTTCGAGTAGTTGGCCACTTCATCACGAGGATTCTCCACCATCCACAAACGGTCGTAGTTTCTCACCTCAGCTTCGATGCAATGCTGGCAACTTACCCAATGGATGGTCTTTCCCTTGATCTTCATATCGCTGTGCGCCTGCCCCGTCTTGGTCTCAGGAATCAGTTCGGCATGAATCTCCACAATATTCCCATCGGCATCCTTCACCACACAGTCCTCGATGTTCTCAGGACATTGGATGATGTAGGAGTTCTTCAGACGCACCTGCTTGCCAGGACCCAATCGGAAGAACTTTTTCGGAGCATCCTCCATAAAGTCCTCACGCTCAATCCACAATTCGCGACTGAACACAATCTCATGCGTTCCATCAGCCTCGTTCTCAGGGTTATTGATGGCAGAATAGGTCTCTGTCTCCCCTTCTGGGAAATTGGTGATGACCAACTTGACAGGATTGATGACGGCACTCACACGCAAAGCACGCTTATTGAGATCATCACGCACAGCCGCCTCAAAGAGCGACATCTGATTCAAAGCGTCAAACTTGGTGTAGCCAATCTTATTGATGAAGGAAAGAATACCCTCTGGACTATAACCACGACGGCGGAAACCACAGATGGTCGGCATGCGTGGGTCATCCCAGCCCTTCACCACTCCTTCCTGCACAAGAATGAGCAGATTGCGCTTCGACAGCAGGATGTGCGTCAGGTTCAGTTTGTTGAACTCCGTCTGACGTGGACGGTTATCGTCGATAGGATTGTCCGTTCCATCCGTTTCCTTTGCCCAATCCACAAAAAGATCGTACAAGGGACGGTGGCTCACGAACTCCAGCGTACACCAAGAATGGGTCACACCCTCCCAATAATCACATTGCCCATGCGTGAAGTCATACATGGGGTAAGCATTCCACGTGTTGCCCGTACGCCAATGAGGCATATTCAGCACACGATACATGATGGGGTCACGGAAATGCATGTTGGGATTCGCCATGTCTATCTTGGCTCTCAGCACCATCTTGCCAGGCTCCATCTTGCCCGAATTCATCTCACGGAACAAGCGGAGACTCTCCTCAGCAGGACGGTCACGGTAAGGCGAGTTCGTGCCAGCCTGTGTAGGTGTACCCTTCTGCTCAGCAATCTGTTCAGCGGTCTGCTCATCAATATAAGCCCTACCCTGCTGAATCAAAGCCTCGGCAAAGTCCCACAACTGCTGGAAATAGTCGCTGGCATAATAGATGTTGCCCCACTTGAAGCCCAGCCACTCGATGTCGCGTTTGATAGCCTCCACATATTCCGTATCCTCCTTCTGAGGGTTTGTGTCATCCATGCGCAAGTTGCACACGCCACCATACTTCTGAGCCAAGCCGAAGTCGAGCGCAATCGCCTTCGCATGACCAATATGCAAATAACCGTTAGGCTCAGGTGGGAAACGCGTCTGCATCCTTCCACCATTCTTGCCTTCGGCCAAGTCCTTCACCAGTTGTTCTTCAATAAAGTTGAGCGACTCCTTCTTGCCCTCTTCTCCCTTGATTTCTTCTGAAAATTCTTCACTCATGTTTGTATTCTGTACTATTAAATATATTTCATCATCCAATATGATGTGCAAAAGTACAAAATCTTTTCAAGAAACAACAAGAAAAAGGAAGAAAATGTAGAAGATAAGGCTGAAATTTTAGAATTAAGAGTCTTCTTTAATTAAGAATTAAGAGTGAAGAGTGAAGAAAGAGTGAAAGTTGAAAGAGTGAAGAGTTGAGAGTGGAAGGTTCGTGTTGAAAACAAGACAATCGGAACTTGGATATTATCGTGAAAGAGGATGTGCCTTCAAAAAAGACAACCTCTTTCACGATAATAGAGTTTCTCGGTTTGACATCGTTAACAAAAGAAGAAGGAATGATTAAAGAACCGACAAAAACCCTAACTGAGGTGCGGAAACATGGCAATCAAAAGTTTCCACACCTCATTAGAACTTTCTTTCCATCACGAATGTATATACTCTTGGTGGGGGTGGTGACTGGACGTCCTATGAGGTCATAGTACATTATATATAAATGTAATGGCGAAGAAATGTTCAAACTTTCCCTTTGCATTTGGTTATTGGATGGGTTGAATATCCAAGAATTGTCCCCAAGTCTTACTGTTCTTATAAGCATTGATATATTGTTGAGGAACATATAACGTCGCATTGGTATATACCGTGTGTTCAAAAATCATGGATTCAACAGGAACTGGCATCTTGGCATACACCTTTTCTATGTTGTTACAGTCGTGGAAGAACACCTCTCCTATGCCGTATGTCTCAACGCTCTTCATGGTGCTGGGCAAATGGAGTTCCTGCAAGTCCTCACATTCGTTGAAGGCCATAACTCCCATATTTGTTACTCCTTCTGGAATGGAGATACATTTCACTTTGCATGCGTCGAACATCTTTGATGGTATTTGAGTGACACCTGTTTCCAGTGTGAGTGTACCATGAATAGTGGCGTTCCAGAAAATGCCTTCACCCATCTTCTTTACTGTCTTAGGGATGGTCACATCCTGCAGATCTGCCATGAAAAACAGATAGCCTGGCAGTTCTTTCACTCCCGATGGAATCACTATAGGACTGGATACCCTCCCTTGGTTAAATGCGTTCTCTTTTATGGTAGTAAGTGAAGAGGGAAATTCGATGAAATGCAGATGCTCATCATCAGAAAAGTCGTTGTGAAAAGCGTTTTCCTCTATGGTTGTCACCCCTTCAGGAATAATTAGTTTGTAGTCCCGATTTGTCGAAAATGCATTCTGTCCAATAGACACTACCTGAAAAGTCTTCTCTTTTTTCCCGACCACTGTTGCAGGAATCTGGATGAGTCCCCTATACCAACAGGCTTCATCGTATAGATCACCTTTGGGTTTTACAACCTCACAAGTGGTGGAAGACAAGATTTTGTAATAAATGCCATCTCGTCCGAAATCGTAACCATCCTCATCAAATTTACCGTCCACATACCCATTGAAAAGTGGTTGTGGCTTCATTTGTGGCTCTTTGATTTTTGAACTCCCGTTATTCTGGGCACATACAGGTGTAACATCAAATAGGAACACGAGCGCAAGCCATAGCACAAATTTGTCCGGCTTCAGGAAAAAAGATAATTTCATTGTAGCAAATATTTAAGATTCCACATTATATATAAAAAACTTAGTATTTCTTTTATTTTGGGGAGCAAAGGTGGCTTTCCCACCCAAACATATCCCCACCTTCCCCTCGCAATCAACCGCTTACGAGCTATCCGTCTGATATACAAAAACAAAGGGATAGCCCCTCCGACTATCCCTTGGCGGAAAGTGAGGTTCTATGACCAAACCATCGACCTTGCTTGGAGTCATTGGATTTCTCAAAGATGCAGCCATCATCAGGTAGCATT
>JBGUMY010000387.1:0-6373 GCA_045117095.1 Bacteroidaceae bacterium
CAAGTGGGGGTTCATTGGTTGCGGCGAAGTGACAGAGAAGAAGAGCGGGCCAGCCTTCGGAAAAATCGATGGCAGCCAAGTCGTTGCAGTCATGAGCCGCGATGAACAAAAGGCTAAGTCGTATGCAGAACGACATGGCATCAAGAAGTACTATTCTGATGCCCTGCTGTTGGTGAACGACCCTGAAGTGAACGCCATCTACATCGCCACTCCCCCATCCTCTCATGCCACCTTTGCCATCATGGCAATGAGGGCAGGCAAACCAGCCTACATAGAGAAGCCTCTATCGGCCAGCTATGAGGAATGTCTGCGTGTGAACCGTATCAGCGAACTGACAGGCATTCCCTGCTTTGTGGCCTTCTATCGCCGATATCTACCCTATTTCGAACGCGTGAAGCAGATTGTGATGAACGGAGAGATTGGCAAGATGCTGACGGTACAGATACGTTTTGCTGTTCCACCAAGAGAATTGGACTATAAGAGCGGCAAGGAATTGCCTTGGCGATTGCAACCAGAAGTGGCTGGTGGAGGAGGATATTTTTACGACTTGGCGGCACATCAGATAGACCTGCTGCAATACTGGTTTGGTCCCATCGTCGAAGCGAAAGGTTTTTGCCAAAACATGGCGGGGCTGTACAAAGTGGAAGACACGTTCAACGCCTGTTTCCGTTTTGCGGATGGATTGACAGGAAGTGCCTCCTGGTGTTTTGTGGCACACGAGTCAGCACGAAGGGACAGAATTTCCATTGTAGGGACAAGAGGAAAGATTGTCTTTTCTGTTTTTGACTACGAGCCGATTGTGCTCGATACAGAACGTGGACAAGAACAGATAGTGGTACCCAATCCTCCCCACGTACAGATGGGATTGATTGAGAAGGTGGTACAACATCTGCAAGGCAAGCAGATATGCGACTGTGACTCGGTGAGCGCCACAGCCACCAATTGGGTGATGGATAAAATACTAGGCAGATTCTAATTCAGGGGGAGAGAAAGCGTGATACGATTTAGGTTGATGATAATGTCTTGCATCCTATTGTTAGCGATACGTTGTGTGGCTGCGGATGCAGAAGAGAATGCCCCCACTGAACATGAAGGTGCTGTCATAACACAAGAAGACACCATCATTGCAAAGAAAGATTCAAAACGTCCTCCCTTAGTGGCACGGATGGTGAATGGTGTGTCGAATTTCCTCATGGGATGCGACACCACCTATGTGACTCCCCAAAAGTACAACATGACAGCACAGATGGAATTGTCATACTGGCACGACTACTATTTCCTGCGTTCATCAGTCACCCGCAATACGATGATCATTCAATCTGATCCGTCCGTCATCCTTGGTGGATATGTCTATTACAGCATCTTTGGATATGGTGCCGTGTGGAACTTGAACGACATTGGCATCAAGGCAGGAAAAACGAACGGAACTTCGCTCAGACAAACGTTTGTGATTCACACAGCCAAGATCTTTGCGGAGTACTACACCTTCAACTCAGGAAAGGGAGCGGAAATCAGAAGCGTGAGTGGCATCAACCTAAGAGGGAAAGAACGGGCTTTTCATGGATTGGACTCCCGTTGCAATGGCGTGAACGTGTTGTACCTGTTCAACAATCGTCACTTCTCATGGCCAGCAGCCTTTGGAGCCAACGCTGTACAAAGGAAAAGTTGCGGAAGTTGGAGCGCAGGTTTCCAGTACAACCACCAAAAAATCAGCATGGATGCTGAAGCCCTGCCCGACTATCTGAAAGAGGATATTGATTCAACCCTGCTGTTCTCGAGCGTGAACTACAACGACTATAGCCTGAGTGTGGGATATAACTATAACTGGGTGTTGAGACGCAATGTGTTGTTCGCCATTTCGCTGATACCCAATATCGGCTACAGACGCTCGAACATCACGGAGGCACAAGAGGAGAACCACTCGATATTGAACAACCTTGCAACAGACTTGAACCTGCGTATGTCTCTCTTCTGGAACAACACGCGAGTCTTCAACGGCATCATCTTCGAGACACATACATACTCATATCGAAAGAGCAAGTTTGGTCTGACCAACACATACGGTACATTGAAATATGTATTGGGATTCAATTTTTGGAGAAAGCCACAACCGAAAACATAAATACACATTGCATTGGCAAGAGAACTCAAAACAACAAGATAAAATCTAAAAGCAAAAGACTATATGAAGAGACTATTCACGACGCTGTTTATCACAATAGCGACTTTGACAAGTTACGCCGCTCCAGAGTGGCTGGATGTGACAGACAAGTATGTCACCAATCCAAGATTCGACAACAACGACATCCAGACAGGTTGGTTGGGAACTGCCTTCAGTGCCAACAATCCTTTTGAGAACGCCGAACACTACGGCAAAAAATATGACACATATCAGACCATCAAGGGATTGCAGCCAGGAAAATATCGCATCAGCCTCAACGCCTTCTATCGCATAGGTGATGCGGAAAATGACTATGCCCTCTACAAAGCAGGCAATTACAAAGATTATTTGCATGCCTTGCTTTATGCCAAAGGTTCTGGTACTGAAAAGACAGTCACCATCGTTCCCGCATCTTCAGCTGCCCTTGATGAGCCACTTGATGGAGATGTTACCATTGTGATGGATAATAACGGATGGTGGTGGACTTCATACCATTACCTTCCTAACGATATGGAAGCTGCCCACAACTGGTTTGAAGCAGGCAAGTACAAGAACACACTGGAATGTGAAGTGGGCGAAGATGGCACATTGACCATTGGTATCAGGAAAGACAAGACCATCAACGATGACTGGACTTGTATTGACAACTGGAAGTTGGAATATTGGGGAGAGCCTACACTCGTAACTGGCATCACTTTGTCGGAAACAACGGTTGAAATGGTTCCTACAGAAAAAAAGACGCTCACTTTTAGCATCCTGCCTGAAGATGCCACCCACAAGAATGTGACATGGATATCGTCCGATACCAAAATTGCCACTGTCAACGTCAATACAGGAGAAATTACAGCGGTAGGCGTTGGTACTTGCAACATCACGGCAAGAGCGACAGACACCAGTGGCTTAACAGCCAGTTGCCAAGTGACAGTGGCACAAAACCCAGCCACAGCAGGCAGCATCATCATCAACGAAATCATGGCTGCGAATGTGGATACCTACCTCGACCCATCTTTCAATTTTGGCAGTTGGGTGGAACTCTATAACCCGACCAACAAAAGTGTGTCGCTTGGTGGACTGTACGTGACCGATGACAGGAACAATCTGAAGAAGCATCATCTGATAGAAAACTATGGTGCTCTTCCTGCCAAAGGATTTGCCTTGCTGAACTACGACCACCACGAAATCTACACCACCCTTTCCTATCGTCAGATTGCAGATGAACTGGATTGCGATGGAGGCGTCATCATCATTTCCGATGGCACAAAGATTCTTGCTGAACAGGAATATCCTGAAGCCACCTCACGCACTTCATACGCCCGCACGACAGATGGTGGCAATGAATGGGGCGTCACCAGCATCCCTTCACCTGGGGCTTCAAACAAAAACAATGGTGGCTGGGCTACCACCCAACTGGAAGCACCCATCGTGGACAAGGATGGTCAACGCTTCTCTGGAACCCTTCGCATCTCCGTCAACATTCCCCAAGGCGCTACCCTCCGCTATACGACTGACGGCACAGCACCCACATTGACCAACGGCGAAACGTCCTACACGGGTCTTTTCGAAGTGAATTACACCACATGTTTCCGCTTCCGTCTCTTCCAAGATGGATATCTGCCCTCGAGAGTAGTCACACGTTCCTACATCTATGATGGAGGCGATTATTACTTCCCCATCATCTCCATTGTGACAGACCTCGACAACCTTTATGACACGAACCGAGGTGTGTTCCAATCAGGTCCTTACGGACGCCCAGGCAACGGACAGACGGGCAAGTGCAACTGGAACATGGACTGGGATCGTCCTGTTTCCTTCGAGTATATCACGGATAAGAATGAATACATCGTTTCACAAGAGTGCAACCTGTCCACCTGTGGTGGTTGGAGCCGTGCTTGGGATCCTCGCTCATTCAAACTGAAGGCCAAGAAGTATTATGATTTCGAGAACACCTTCAATGCACAATTCTTTGACGAAAAGCCTTACTTAAAGAGCAAGACCCTGCAAATCCGCAATGGTGGTAACGACAACAACTGCCGCATCAAGGATGCAGCCCTTCAGCAAATTGCGGCTCGAAGTGGGCTCAATGTGGACTATCAATCATGGCAGCCTGTCCATGTGTTCTTCAATGGCACCCACTATGCCGTGCTGAACATGCGTGAGCCCAATAACAAACACTATGCCTATGCCAACTATGGCATCGACACCGACGAGATGGATCAGTTCGAAATCTGTCCTGACTCTGGTTATATCCAGATGAAGGGTACTGACGAAAGTTTCCTCCGCTTGGTGGAACTGAGCGAGAATGCTGCAGACGAATCCACCTACGAAGAAATATGCAAATTGCTCGATATTGATGAATATATCAACTACATGGCAGTAGAGTTTTACATTGGCAACTGGGACTGGCCACAGAACAATGTGAAAGGCTTTCGTGATGTGAACGACGGAAAATTCCGTTTCGTGCTCTTCGACCTTGATGGTTCCTTCTCCACCACCACCCCATTCAGCACATTCTTCAACAAACAGACTTACACCTTCGACACGCTGCATGGCTATGACTACTCGACCAACAAAAGCATCGAGGGCAAACGCCTCACGAAAGAAATCAAGTTTGTCACCCTCTTCAAGAACATGTTGCAGAACGACACCTTCCGTAAAAAGTTCATTGACACATTCTGCATCATGGGTGGTTCTGTCTATCACACCTCCAAGGTTACACCTATCGTCAATGAGATGCGCGACTATCTCTCACAAGGTTGGTGGGTGAGTCCTGACGGCACAGCCAATACCATCATCAATAAATTGAATTCAACGTACAACAACTCGCTGACCAGCAACCTAAAAGGTACGAAAGAGATGAAATTGAGTTCTGTGATTCGACAGAATGCAAATCTCTCTGTCAATGTGCCCAATGCGAAAATCAGAATCAACGACATTGAGGTGCCTTATTCTGAATTCAATGGATACCTCTTCGCCCCCATTACCCTGAAGGCTGAAGCACCTGCAGGGTATCAATTCAAAGGATGGATGAATGCTGGTAGCACTACATCAAAACAAATATTCGGCGCAGAAACCTCATGGAAATATTACGACGATGGATCACTGGACAATACCCAGTGGACAGCGACTTCCTACACCACCACAAACTGGAAAAGTGGAAATGCACCTATCGGTTATGGCAAGAACGAGAAGACAAAGACTGCCCAGAACCTGTCGTGCTACTACTTCCGCAAGACCATCACACTCGCGGCTGCTCCACAAGCCAACGATGAGTTTGTGCTCGACTTCACCATCGATGATGGCATGATTGTCTATGTGAACGGCACAGAGGCTGGAAGATACAACATGCCTTCAGGCAAAGCCTCTTACACCACTTGGGCTTCGTCATACGCACCGAACAACCCAGACACAGGTACCCTCACGTTGCCCAGTTCGCTCTTCCACCAGGGTACAAACGTGATTGCCGTTGAGGTTCACAACAATTCTGAAACTTCTACCGATATCCTTTGGGATGCATCACTCACCCAAACATCAAAGGAAAAAGCAGATGAAGAATTAGTATCGACTGAAGCAGAATTTAAGCTGCCTACCGTTGGTGCCTTAAAATACACAGCTGTGTTTGAAAAGATTCCTGACGCAGAACTGGCCGATGAGGGTATCACTCCTGTGCGTGTGAACGAGGTGAGTGCAGCCAACTCCATGTACGTGAACGACTACTTCAAGAAAGATGACTGGATTGAACTCTATAACACCACTGACCAGCCCATCGACATCAAAGGCATGTACATCAGCGACAAGATGGAGAATCCGACCAAGTATCAGGTGCCATCAGATGACGTGAACCTCAACACCATCATCCCAGCTTATGGGCACAAGGTCATCTGGTGTGACAAGCGTGAAAACATCGGCAGCGATATCCACGCAGACTTCAAGCTTGCTTCTGAAGGAGGTGTGGTGGTCATCACGACCGATGCCTATACCGACTCCATCCACTACGACACGCACGAAGGTACACAGTCGTTCGGACGTTATCCTGATGGCGCCAATGACACCTATGTGATGAACCACCCAACCATTGCCAAGGTCAACCAGATAGGTTCTTACGATACGCTTTACGTTAAGCCTATCGATGGAGGAGAATCAGACGCCATCCGCACCTACACCAAGGAGGGAGGCATCACCATCGCCCAAGCAGGTGGAGTCATCAACGTGAAG
>JBGUMY010000388.1:0-1489 GCA_045117095.1 Bacteroidaceae bacterium
GTTCGTCCCATTCGTTGGCAGAGAGCCAGCGGTAGAAAGGTTCGCGGAGTAGGGGATTGGGAATGATGGCCCACGAAGAGACAATGCCTGCCATGTTGAAGGTCTTGGTGGGGGCACCAAACGTGATGCTCACCTCGGCAGCTTCTTCACTGACTGTTGCAAAGGGGATGTGCTTGTTGTTCCACAAAGCCATATCCGAATGAATCTCGTCGCTGATGACGATGAGGTTGTGCTCCTTGGCAAAATGCGCCAAGCGTTGCAGGGTCTCCTTGTCCCAGACGATGCCGGCAGGGTTGTGGGGATTGGACAGAATGAGCAAGCGGGGGCGTTTAGTTGACAGTTGAGCGTTGACAGTTGACAGTTGGGGAGTGCAGATTTTTTCGAGGTTCTCAAAGTCCATCTCATAAGAAATAAGCTTTCCCTCTGCATCTCGTATCTCCTTCAGCGGATTCCACACCACCTCCCGTTTGTTCCCTCTGGGTGTCAGGTAGAACGGGTGGTAGATGGGTGGTTGCACGATCACCTTCTCATCCTCCTTCAGGAAGAAGTTGATGACCATGCCGATGCCCTTCACGATGCCAGGGATGTAGGTCAGCCACTCACGCTCCACCTTCCATTGGTGGTGCTCTTCAATCCATTGCTGCACCGTTGGCCAATACTCCTTGGGCTCCACCGTGTAGCCATACAACGAGTGCTCCAACCGCTGTTTCAGGGCATTGGTGATGAAGGAAGGCGTTTCCCAATCCATATCAGCCACCCACAACGGCAACAGATCACTTCGTCCATATCGTTCCTGAAGCACCTCATGCTTCAAATCGCCCGACCCTCTGCGGTCAACTGGCTTGTCAAAATCGTAGATCATTTTTCTCCTTTAATTTTTAACTCTAACCTCTAACCCCTAACCTCTTATTTAAAAGAAGCCCCATGCCATCTTCTCAGACAGCAATGGGGCGGACAAAAAACTTCATCAGTATATTTTGAAGTCTTGTATAACTTCTTATCGCGTTTGTACATCCGCCACAATGCGTTCCAATGCGATGACCAGACGGTCAACCTCTTCCTTTGTGTTATACACAGCAAAGGTGGGACGCACGGACATCTCGTAGCCGAGGGCACGAAGAGCAGGTTGGGCGCAATGATGTCCAGCACGAACGGCAATTCCCTCTTTGTCGAGCAATTGTCCTACCTGAGGGGCAGGAATGCCAGGAATGTCGAGTGAGATGACGCTGACCCGCTTCTTGGGATTGCCCATGATGGTGATGCCAGGGATGCGAGAGATTTGCTGTCGAGCATACTCTGTGAGTTCATGCTCATGACGCTCGATGTTGTGGATGCCCACACTCTGTACGAAGTCAAGGGCATAGCCCAGTCCGATGGCATCGGCGATGTTGGGTGTGCCAGCCTCGAAGCGTGCAGGTGGAACATTGAACTCAGTGTGCTCGATGGTCACATCCTTGATCATGTTGCCTCCGCCCTGCCAAGGTGGCAG
>JBGUMY010000389.1:0-5346 GCA_045117095.1 Bacteroidaceae bacterium
ATTTAGAGGCAACCTAGAGGTACTATAGAGGTCATTTGTATAAATCTTACGTCGAACTCACGTTAGAATAAATGTTGAATTCTCAGCTTCTCTGCAAAAAATGGTGTTCTGATGTCACAAAAATTGAGTAGGTATCCATTATATTCTCTTTAGTTGTGCTTTTTGATTTTGAAACTTTGAGTTTTTATTTTGTAAGTTGCAAAAATTATTTTCAAAGTTTTGAAATATGTTTGTCAAGTTTCAGAACATAATGAGATACCTATCATAAGATATGAGGATAAGAGGATGCTGTCAACTGCATCACTATCAAATTCACTGTATTTGATATGTAAATTCACTGTATTTGATATGCAAATTCACTGAATTTGGTGAGTGAATTCACTGAATTTGGTTTATGGGCTCTAAACAATAACAAAAGGGAGACATCTCATCGAAGATGCCCCCCTTCTTATATAGAGTGAGTGAAAACCTTATTTCACATAAATCTTTTTGCCGTCGCGGATGTAGGTACCTGGACGAAGCTGTGCTGCTGTCACCTTGCGACCCTGGAGGTCATAGATGCTACCGTTAGCAACAGTCTTGCCGCTCTTCACGTCCTTGATAGCGTCCACGTCGCCACCACCGAGGTCAATCTCCTGGTTGCCATAGTAGTAGAGGCGGAAGTAGTCGATGAATGGCATCTGACCTGACTTATTGGGCAGCTCAACACGGAAGCCTACCTTGATGTCATCCTTATCTTCGAGTGAGAGAACTGCGTAAGTGCGGTAATAGTCTGTACCCTTCAACATGTCATCGATGAGGGTGCCATTGCCATGACGGTAATCCCAGTCATTGGTCATTGCCAGCATACTTTCAAGGGTGAGACCCTTAGATTCGTCCTCATAGAAGAATGGGTGAACGTCAGCACGTACATCGTTAGCATAAATCTGACAGAGCGTCAGGTAGTTAGGAAGGTTCTCAGCTGTGTAGTTGTCTGTAGCATAAGTCATGTCCACGCGGATGGCAGCATTCACTTCGAGCAGGTAGTTACCAGCAGGCAGATCCTTGACGGTCTGGCTGAACTCTTGGGTAGTGAGGTCTGGTCCACTGCTTCCGAACCACCAGTTAGCGCAGTCAGTACCACCTGGCAATACGCCACCTTCTTCCTCGTTTGTCCACTCAGCACCTGCCTCTACATCAAATTCGCCATTGAGGATAAGAGCAGAGAAGTCCAGTCTCTGACCTTCCTTAGGTGATGCACCACTGGTGAGGAAGTCTGCGAGAGCCTCTGCAATATCGGCTGTCAGCTGTTCGAAGAGTTCTTGAGAAGCATCTTCGTCGGTTGGATTGTCGATGTAATATTGAGCCTCTTCCATCGCGAAGCCGAGCTTCGTGCTTTCGAAATCAATACCGTTCAGATCAACCATTTCCAGCAAGGCGTTGGCTTCTTCTACAGCTGCCTTCAGGGCAGTCATGCTTTCGCCCAATACAGCCTCTGCATAGTCAGCCATGTACTGATCCTTGTCACCTACGAACTGCAGTTCCACTTCGTCCCATGCAATCCAGTTGGCGTCTGTGTTCTCGTCGATGAAGAGACCGATGTTCAGTTCACCACCTTCTGTAGGCTTATTATAATATAATGTGTAGATTTCACCCACACCATTGGCGGTGTGAACTTCTGCTACCTGATCTTCCAACTTGATGGTAACACCAGATACAATGAGGTCGGCCTGATCCTGACGAGTAGCGAGACCTGTAGCCTTCAGCACGTAGTAACCAGCGGGCAGAGGCTGACCGTTAGGCAATGCAGTGACAGTCTGACGGGCATAGTTTTCTTGTCCATAAGGAGCATTGTTCACCCAGCACTCCATGAATGGCTTGCTGAAGTTAGGATATTCATCGTTAGGATTCTGAATGTGAATGCCTGGGTTCGCACCTGCAAAGAGAATGTCCCAACCATCAGTAGAGCTCATGTCGCCATTGGTGATAACATTGGCTGGATTAGCATAGCTGGCGTTGGCAATACGGAAGTTAGACTCTGCAATCTGCAAATCAGCCTGAGCTTGGGTCAACATGGTTGTTGCCTCTTCGGTCTTGTCGGCATAGTTGGTGGCCACGTCAGTCATTGTAGCTTTGGCAGCATCGATGGCCTCCTGGAACTTCTTGGTGCCCTCAGTCATCTTAGCGAGCAGTTCTTCTGCGCTCTCAATGGCAGCCTTCAGGTCGGTGAAGTTCTTGTTCTTTTTGTTGAATTCAGCAATTTCCTCGTCCAAAGCGCTCTTGGCATCTTCCACCTCTTGCAAGTCGTTGGACTCAACGAAAGCACTGGCGGTATTGATGGCGGCTTGAAGTTCGTTGCGATAGAGAGGAATATCCTTATCTGCCAAAGCCTCCGTGGCGGTAGCTATCGAAGCGTTCAAAGCCTCCTTGGCGGCTACGAGCTTCTCAGCATCCACGATGCTGTTGTAGTCATCAGGATTACCGATGAAGAGAAGGGTCACGTTGTCCCATCCCACCCAGTTGAGGTTGGTGTTGGCAAAACGGAAACCGATGGTGAGATCCTCACCTTTGGCAATGTCAACATCGAGGCTGAAAGCAGCGGCAGTGGCATCGTCGAAACCTGTTACACCAATTTCACGAACAGCGTCATTGGCATAGAGTGCTACACCTTCTGCGTCAGGACAGTCTGCTGTGTACAGTTGGTTGTGTGAGAAACAGTCAGCCGTGATACGGTAGTGACCTGCAGGCAAATCGCTGATGACCTGGTGGATGTCACCAGAACCACCCAAATTGCCTTGAGAAGAGTTGCTCCATTGCTCCACGAAGTAGTGAACGGTGTAGGCAGTGCCTTGCTCGTCCTTACGAGTGGAGGTGTAGGTAGCCGCGTCACGACGGTTTTGCTTGAAGTTAGTCACTTCCCAAGAAGTCACTGTCTTGGAGTTGTTGCCGTCCACGCTGAAGCTGGGGTTCTGAATCTTCTCTGTGGCGTCGACATGGTCGTTGCCAAACACGAACTCGTCGATGGCAGTCTGCAATTCTGTCATGACCGCAATCACTTGTCCATTCAAGGTTGCAATCTCTTCCTTCAGCTCTGCATCAGGGTCTTCTACATACTGGATTTCTGCAAAGTCGTTTTCGGCCTTTGTGATGGCGGCTTGCAGTGTACTCTGACCTGTAGCGTAGTGCGTGTCAACCACAAGGGACTTGGCATCCGCAAGGAGAGATTGGAATGATTTGGCATAGATAGGAGGGGTTACCTGAGCCTCACCTTCGCCTTCTTCCTGAGCAAAGACGCTGATACAAGGCATCAGAGCCATTGCCAAATAAAGTAAAGTTTTCTTCATAATTGAATAAATAGTTTGATAAAAAAATAGTTTAATGAAGTTGATATAGAATTAGTTGATTGAAAAATCAAATATCGATGTAGAGAAAGTCGCCACAAAGGTAAGCATTTCTTTCCAAAAGAAAAGACTTTCTTTTAAGTTTATTCGTGAAAAATGCGGAAGAGG
This sequence comes from Bacteroidaceae bacterium, assembly GCA_045117095.1. Lineage (GTDB taxonomy): Bacteria > Bacteroidota > Bacteroidia > Bacteroidales > Bacteroidaceae > Minthosoma. The sequence continues at coordinate 3,489 of JBGUMY010000389.1, forward strand.
CACCTTAAAAGTTCTTCATTGCAACTTTGTTCCTATTTTTATTTTGTATTGTGCTCACTTAATCGTACCGTTGAGCTCCGCTCTAAGGTACTCCCGTTCGACAATAAAAATAAAAGCGTTTTTATTTTGTATTGTGCTCACTTAATCGTCCCGTTGAGCTCCGCTCTAAGGTACTCTCGTTCGACAATAAAAATAAAAGTGTTTTTATTTTGTATTGTGCTCACTTAATCGTACCTTTGCAAGCGATTTGGAAAATGAGTGAAGGAATGAAACGCATATTAGTGATTGTGATGGGCTTCAGCATGGCGTTGGGCATATCGGCTCAGCGGAATCTGCAGCAGTTGGTTGATTCGATTGTGAAGTATCAACTGAAGTCGGGCGGATGGCCTAAGAATCAGGATTGGTTGAAAGGCGTTGACCCGAAGGAGGCAAAAGTGTGGAGGAAGACTGGCATCGGGGGAACCATCGACAATGGGGCGACCACGATGGAGATGGAGACATTGGCTAAGGCTGTGGCCTATATGGATAAGATGTCGGCTGAGGTGCCATTATGGGTTGACGATGACAAAACAAAAGTGATGCGTGAGCAGTATTGCCATGCCTTCGCGAAAGGGTTGGCTTATCTTTTGGAAATGCAGTATGAAAATGGTGGCTTCCCTCAGTTCTATCCGGTCAGAAAGGAAGAAGGGTACTCGTCGCAGATCACGTTTAATGACAATGCGATGGTGAATGTGCTGAAAATATTGAGGGATGTGGGGCATGATGAGAGTCGTTTCCGTTGCATGGGCATCGATAAGAAGACCCAAAAGAAGTGTGCGGCTGCCTATATGAAGGGTTTGCAGTGTTTGCTCAATTGCCAGATTCGTGTGGATGCTGAGGGCAAAGTGCTCGAATATGGCACGGATGCTTGGAAACAAGGCATTCGGACGGTATGGTGTCAGCAGCACGACAAGCAAACGCTGGCTCCTGTGAAGGCACGAGCCTATGAGTTGCCGTCATATACGGGTAATGGTGAGACCTGCTCGATTCTCGACCTGTTGATGGATGTGGAGAACCCATCAGAGGAGGTGAAGGAGGCCGTGAGGAGTGGGGTAGAGTGGTTGAAGGCTCATGTGATGAAAGATGTGGCAGTGGAGCGTTTCACGAACGGAGAAGGATTGACGGACATCCGTTTGGCGAAACGTCAGGGTGCTGAGCCGTTGTGGGCAAGGTATTATGATTTGGAACATGGAGAACCGATGTTTTGTGATCGTGATGGGGTGCCTCGCAAGAACTTGTCGGAGATTGGATATGAGCGAAGAAATGGTTACTCGTGGGTGGGTAATGCACCTAAGCGAGTGATTGAAAGATATGAGAATTGGAAGAATTAGGAAGGAGGACTTTTTAATCTGATGTCATCAATCAAGAAAAAGAAAACAATATTTAGATAACTGATAAACAAAATTAGTATTATGGCAGAAAACAACAATCAGCAGCTTCAGATAGAACTGAAGCCAGAAGTGGCAGAGGGAATCTATTCAAACCTCGCCATCCTTACCCATTCAAGTAGTGAATTTGTGGCAGACTTCATCCAAATGATGCCTGGCATGCCGAAAGCGCAGGTGCGGAGCCGTATCATTATGGCACCCGAACATGCCAAGCGCCTCCTCATGGCTTTGCAGGACAATGTGCAGAAATATGAGAAGCAGTTTGGAACGATTCACCTGACTCAGCCGCAACAATCAAATGAGGCTCGTACCATTGCGCCCTTTACCATCAAGCAGGGTGAAGCATAGGTATTGGTTATCGCGCGTACATATTATATAATATAGAAGTAGAAGGGAAGTTAAAAGGAAGTTAGCGCTACGCTTCCTTTTAA
>JBGUMY010000390.1:0-4670 GCA_045117095.1 Bacteroidaceae bacterium
TTCTGCGAAAAGCCCAACACACCTGAGAGATTGCACTGTTGGTCGGTGTCGATGATGAGCACTTTCTTGCCCATAATCCACAATGCAGTCGCTAAATTTGCGCAGGTAGTCGTCTTGGCAACGCCTCCCTTATGGTTCAGAAAACTGATGATTTTCGTCATAAATGCTTCCTTATCAATTAGATTTGTTTCTTTTCTCGCTGCAAAGTTACGCTTTTTTCTGATAACAACAAAACATTTAGACGAAATTATCTTATAACGTTATAATTTTTTAGAAAATGGAAGTGAGATACAATACTCGTCCAAGCAAATAGGAAGTGTAGAATCTTCCTGAGAGGTTCTTCAGACGGGCCAGATGACGCCCTATGAAAGTAGGTTCGCTCTCTGCATTGATTTCATTGAGTCTCAAGCTCTTTCGACGTTGCATCAGGCGCTTCCACTCCTTGGGGGAGAGGAGGATGCGATAAGCCTTGCTGTAGAAACTCTTAAGGATGCCATTGATGAGTTGCTTGGCAAAATAACGGATCTCTTGCTGTTCTGCCTGCATGTATTGGTTGAGCACACCCAGATCATAGAGAAGGTCATTCAATTGGCTGAGCACTTGAGGACGGTCGTTCGTGTGCATCAGGGCATTGACATTCTCCAGTTCGTTGCGATAGACATCACAGTTGGTGATGCGCACTTTGGCGGGATTGCGCCAGAACACCTCGATGTTGAAGACTACATCCTCCGACATCACAGGCACAAACTGGATGTTGTGCTGCTCAAGGAAGTCACGTCGATAGAGTTTGGACCACACATTCATGTTCACGCCTTTGCCACAAACCTCAGCTCCATTGCCCTCGAAGGTGACCTGCCCATCGGGTTGAGCCTCAGGGCCTTCCTCTATCACACCGTCTGTCGAAATGCCTTGATGTTCGAAGCACACTACCTCTGGTTTGTCCTCACAGCAGTGGTCGAGCAAGAACCTGTAAGCATTGTCCACCACATAATCGTCGCTGTCCACAAAAGCAATATATTCACCTTGAGCCTGTTTCATGCCCACATTGCGAGCGCTGCTCAGTCCTTGGTGCTTCTGATTCACCACACGGATGATTTTGGGGAATACTTGTGCATAGTCGGCCAAGATGAGAGCCGAGTTGTCAGGCGATCCATCGTTCACGCAAATCACCTCGTACTCTTCTGGGCTCAAACCTTGGCGCAGCAATGAGTCGAGGCAACGTGGGAGGTACTTTTCCACGTTATAGACGGGAACGATAATGGACAGCAACATCTTGGTATAGAACAGGATTAGTAAACAGTAATTTGTGGCAAAGGTAGAAGATTCCAAGGAATCCTCCAAGCGTTTTTCCCACAAATTCTCCCTACATATCAAAAGTGAAAAACTTTGTTACATCTGTTATCCCCACAACGTCTCACTTTCTTTTTTCTACTACACCGCTTTGCGGTAGATTAGGAGGATTAGGAAGATTTTGTAGAGATATTTTTATTTGTTTTTCCCTATTTTTCATTATTTTTCTTTCGGCGGCATGCCGCAACAAAATCTTATCCCGAACTGACGTTAAAAATTCACTTTCTTTGTGCGCCAATTGCAACCTCCACTTGCTAAAATGAGGGTAAAAGCAGAAAGGAGGTGTTAAAACCCTTCTTTTTTTTAATTTTTTTAGCATTTCAAAGCCTCTATGTAACGTAAAAGTCCGACCTTTGTCTTTCATTGAATGAATATATAATGAACGTGCGCACACGGAAAGTCGCACAGTTGGGCATTTGAATTGTAACAAATAATCAATAATATAAACAGAAAAGTTAGAAAAACTATGAAACTGAAAAAGTATCTTTCGGTATGGGCTATGGTCTGTGCAGGTGCATTGACCTTAGCTGGCTGTAGCGACTATGACAATGGCTACAACGAAAATGCCATCAAGTTCCAAGAGGCTTTCAGAGAGACTTTTGGTGACATTGACCCTGAGCAAGACTGGAACCTGGCGGAACGCGCTTCGGTGACTGTCAACACCCAGAAGGAGTCTAACATCAAGATTTATGCGTTATCGGGCGATGAATATGCCATCGTGGGAAACTATGAGGGTGTGAAAGGCACTCGCTTGCTTGGTGTTGATATCATCGAGGGCACAACCAGCCTCCTTGTGAGTGATGGACACACGGCACAAACTTGTGCTCCAGGCGATGTAGTGGTGTTCAACGCTCAGGACACACGTACTACATACGAAGGAACAACCAATGAAACCGTGACAGTCACCAAGCTGAGAGAACCTGTCACCATTGGCAATGTTACCTACCCTGTGTATAGATATGCCACTACTCAGGAAGAGTTGACTGCTCTTACAACTGTGATTCCTGAAGGAAAGGTGAACCTGACCAAAGTGACACATGACTTCTCATACGTATCGACGGGTTCTTTTATCATTTATCCATATTATTGGGTAACGTCATCACGCAACACCATTGGTATTTATTACTATGACTCCAATAACAATAAAGTGGAGGTGGATGTTTACACAGCCAAGGAAGCCAATGGTGGTGAACCTGGTGAGTTGATGTATGAAGATGCATACGACGGAAAAGAAGAAAAATATTTTGAGAACCTTGAAGATGGAAGACGATTAGGAACTGTCAATGCAAAGGTGAGTCCCGCTGACTGGACTATTAGTAATAGCAAAGGTTTAGAAGATTTTCACTATAATACTTGGTCTGGCGAAAGTGGCTTGGAACAACCATATATTGAATATTGGACTTGGAGATCTAATCCTTTGGACAATGCCGCTATCAGTCGTAGTTTCACAGGGCTGGAGCCGGGTAATTACATCGTAGAAATAGATGCCCGTATAATGAGAGAAGGCAATAAGGATATCGACCCATCAGGTGTTACCTTTATTGCCAATAACAAAACCTACGATTTGTCCCAGCTTCCCAAGAATGTTCACAACAACGAGAGCGCTTATCGTAGTGGAAACATTTATCTTGACGTGGTTACTGTCAATTCTGATGGAAATCTCAATCTCAGCTTTAATGTAAGTGGAGCAAATGTCAACTGGCTTGCTTTCAAAAACCTCAAGGTGAGTAAGATGGGTACTTGGAAGACTGCCACTGACCAAGGGAAGAACCAAGTGCGTCGTAGTCAGGGTATCAGAATAGACATCAAACCTGGAACTAAGTTCGGCATGTATCTAAAGAAAGATGACCCAGCCAGTCCATCCTACGAGTTCTACTCAGAAAGTGAACTCAACTTTAATACAGACAAAATAGGTAGCGGTATCGTATATAGCGGATCAGGCAATGTAAGTGACAGAAAGAACTGGAACACCCAAACAGGCCTACATCCTTGTCACGCTTCCACGTTCCATGTGGGCGACCAGATGTTCCTTGGCTTTGAGGACTGGCCAAACGATGCCAATGTGAGTGACTTCGACCTTAACGACATTGTGCTCGCTTTTGAAGGTGCCACACCTACCATCATCAACGAAGACCCAGAGACATTTACATGGATGCTCGCCTGCGAGGACTTGGGCGGCACGTTTGACCGCGACTACAACGATGTGGTGTTCAGAGTTCAGCACGTGAGTGGTGAGGAATCTGCTATTGTCACTCCATTGGCAGCAGGTGGTACCCTCGCTTCTTACATTTTCTATGTACATCCTACGACTGGAGCTGAGACTTGTCTTGGCGAAATCCACCAGCTTTTCGGCTTTGCACCTCAATTGAGTGGCCAATACAAACCCCATAATGCAGGCGTAAGATTTGGCGGTGCAGGATCATCTGTCACCATCAAAGTTCCTGCAGATTGGTCAATGGCCAAATATAGCTCCAACACTTTTGACAGTAATTCTTACTACAATATGGGAGGTTTTGAACTCCGTACCCTCCCATCAGGTGTTGAAGATAGGGGCAACCTTACGGTCAACAGTTCTGAGTTCAGTGGTGCTTCACGCATTCCTGCTCCAGATGCGGGTGCAGCACCTTACATCATCTGTCTACCATACTCTTATGTGGAAAACAATAAACCATCAGCTGGTTGGAAGACCGAAACCTTCTGGGAATGGCCACAGGAAATGAGGCTTATCGACTACTGCTATACTGACTTCCCAGGATGGGTAAGCAACCACCAGCAAAATAAAACTTGGTACATGAACAAGGCTCAAGATGCTGCAGTAGTGGAAATTGATCCAATTGTTTCTCCATCAAGTTCTACCAAGAAGCCTTCGCCACTCGGCAATATGGGTGATATTGTAGTTAAAACGGGAGATTATGTCGACTTATATGACAACTTAACAGGAGTGGAAGGAATCTCCAAAGATAAACTTACCTACTACTTTAAATATAAATGGAGCACAGATTGGGAATCTAATCTCCAAAATGGAGTGAATGTATCATATTTGACTCCATATTCTACGGGTGAACGCTTAGTTAAAGTTTCTCTGGCAGAAACCGACGAATACGAAGCGGGTGAAACCATATTCAAGATGACTGTGAACACAACGGGTAAGAAGGCATCAGTACTCAGCAACAAGGGTGACATCATTGTTGCAATGGGTCAAACCGTTGAATTTGCAGATAATCTGGTTAATGCCGATGTTAGCAATGGTAATATTACCTACAAAGTCATCCATAACGGAACCGAGTATACAGACTGGGGACATGATAATGGTAATACGA
>JBGUMY010000391.1:0-8116 GCA_045117095.1 Bacteroidaceae bacterium
TGATTCACGAAATCGAGCATCATCCGCGTCTCCTGGTTGCAAATTGTAATGATTTTATCCCCTTTGATCAAAATTCCCAAAGGGATCGTCGTGTAAGGACTCCTCGACGAGACGCTCTTCAGGTGAGGAATACGCAAGATAATCATGAGCCAGCCCTCATCCATGTCGTAACGCGCACGCTCATCAGCATCCGAAACGTCATCCATGAAGTAGTCGGGCATACCGAGTTCCTGTTCCAAAAAATCCCTATCGTCATCCACTGGACACGTCACCTGTACCCAGCAATTTGGCTCCCACGCATCAATGTGCTTGATGCCGCCATTAAAATTCCAGAATGTTCGCATTGTTGTCTGAACCTTTGCTTCTTGTCTGATTGTGAACAATAAAAAAGGTGGGGCAAAGACTCATGTCAACTCCGCGTGAGAGGTGAGTCTTATCCCAGGCACTTCATACTATTCGCCGGATAATCGTCCATAGTTATTTCTATTAGTTAATACTCTCTTTTTCTGCTCGATTCGAAGAGAACACTCTCAAATCGGGTGCAAAGTTAGGAAAAAAACGGCAATTAGCCTGTCTTTTTAAGCATTATTTTTATTTTAGTTGATTATTTGTGAACTTTTAACTCGACGGAGTCAATAATTCTTTGTAACTTTGCAGCACTTTTAAAGTATATGGCAACGAAGAATACTGTATATCGGTCGTATTCCATGGAGTACGGCACATTTATTGGGCTTGGATGGGGTGCGACATTCCTTTCTTACGTGGAGGGCATCAGCTATCAGAACGGGCTCTTGATTTTTTTGTGCGTGGCACTGTTTGGCATCATGTGTGTCTGTCCATTTATTTTGGCCATGCGACTAAACAGGAAGCACTATGCGATTGGTGATCGATTGAGTTATTTGCAGGGGCTGTTGTTTGCGTTCTCCATGTTCATGTATGCATGCATGATGGACGGATTCATTGCGTATGCCTATTTCCAGTTTCTGGACAACGGGCTGCTGATGGAGCAGTTGGAAAGCATGGTGAACATGCCTGAAATGGTGAGGACTTACCAACAGATAGGCATGGGCGAACAATACGAGCAGATGATTAGCATGCTGAAACAAATGAATGAACTGACTGCGTTTGAGAAGGCGCTGATGATATTCAACAACAACTTCTTCATCAGCATTCTCCTTTCGTTTGTGGTTGGCTTTGTGGCATCGTATGATTTGAAAAAATTAAAAGTGCATCATCAAGGTCAAAGTGAACATTAAGATCAATGATAAATACAATTCATAAGATGGACATTTCTGTAGTGGTTCCTCTTTTTAACGAGGACGAATCGATAGCGGAATTGCACGAGTGGATTAAACGCGTGATGGATGAGAATGGCTTCACGTATGAGGTAATTTTTGTGAATGACGGCTCGACTGACCGTTCGTGGGAAGTGATTGAAGAACTGAGCAAGAAGTTCCCTGAAGTTCACGGCATCAAGTTCAGAAGGAACTATGGAAAGAGCCCTGCTCTGTTTCATGGATTTGAGAAGGCAGAAGGTGATGTGGTCATCACGATGGATGCAGACCTTCAAGACAGCCCCGATGAGATTCCAGAACTGTACAAGATGATTAAGGTGGATGGCTACGACCTCGTCAGTGGCTTCAAGATGAATCGTAGAAAGGGTGACCCGCTGTCGAAAACAATTCCCACCAAGCTGTTCAACGCCACCACCCGTATGGTGAGCGGCATCCATAACCTGCACGATTTCAATTGCGGATTGAAGGCCTATCGCAAGGAAGTGGTAAAACATATTGAGGTGTATGGAGAGATGCATCGCTTCATTCCCTATCTCGCCAAGAACGCAGGTTTCAACAAAATTGGCGAGAAACCCGTGCATCATCAGGCACGTCAGCATGGCAAGAGCAAGTTCATGGGCTGGAATCGTTTCGTGAACGGCTATCTGGATTTAATGAGCCTTTGGTTTATTAGCACATTTGGCATGAAGCCCATGCACATCTTTGGTTTCATCGGCACGCTCATGTTCATCGCGGGTTTCATTGCCATCATCGTAGTGGGAACCTTGAAATTAGTGGCACTCTACCAGCATCAGCCTCACATTCTCGTAACAGATAGCCCTTACTTCTACATCTCTTTGACGATGATGATTCTGGGCACACAACTCTTTGTGGCAGGTTTCTTAGGTGACCTCATCAGCCGTAACAGCCAAGAAAGAAACAAGTACCAGGTGGAGAAAGAAATATAGTAGGTGAGAGGTGTGAGGTATGAAATAAAATTATGAGACTGAACGCAAGACATATTATTGGGGGAACGTTAGTCATGATGCTGATGGGTTGTTATTCGAATAACTGCCCATTAGAGAATACTGTGACCTGCAATTATGGCTTTTACGATTCGCAGGGAACGGCCATCACTTATGCCGACACCATCACTGTGACCACCCTGAAACCTGGTTACAAGAAGGTCTATACTTATCGGAAATTGGGAAACCCAACCGTGACGAAGGAGGTACAGGACTCGGCACTAATCAATCAGGGATATACAGAAACGATCACAGAACAACGCAATGACACCATCTTGGTGAACAAACTGGCCAAGGCCTCCAGCATGAAAATTCCGATGAGTTATTTCCACGATGAGGACACACTGGTTTTCTCCTACCAAAGGATTTCATTGAAGGACACCCTCAAGATTCGTCATCTCAGTTATCCGAATGTAGAACTGCCTGAATGTGGCACTTATCGCTTCCATACACTGCAGAGCATCACCCACACCGATGCGGCTATCGACCACATCGAAATCAGCGAACCCAAAGTGAATTATGATGGAGAGACAAACATAAAGATTTACTTTAACGGAGTCGTTGAATAGATAGAATATGAAATACTTATACGCATATATCATCAGCATTGTTATCGTCTTTGCAGACGTCTTGCCACTCCAAGCACAGGAGCAGCAGACGGAACCTGTCATGCCTGGCGAAACACCCAAACCGACGAAATATGTGGCAGTGGAAGAGACAAAAGAACATTTGGTATTCTTCCAGGGATTCACGTTGTCAGCTGATGTATATGCGCCTGTAGCCTACATGGTGTCTGACTATGGAGCGGCAGAAGGAGCCTTGCGACTGAATCTAAAGAACACGTTTTTCCCAATTATTGAGGCAGGTTATGGCAAATGCTCCAAGGAAGATTTCAATACCAAAGTGAGCTACAAAGTCAATGCCCCATACGGACGTGTCGGCATCGACATCAACATGTTGAAGGATAAGTTCCAGAATAACCGCCTCTATTTAGGAGCCCGTTACGGACTATGTGTGTTTCAATATGACATAGCAGGACCTGCACAGACAGACCCCATTTGGGGAGGCAGTGAAGCCTTCAACATGAAAGGAATCAACTGCACCAGCCACTGGGCAGAGTTGGTGTTCGGTGTAGAGGTACAAATCTTCAAGAATTTCCACATGGGATGGGCTGTTAGATATAAGCGAGAAATCTCATCGACGAAGAACGACAGAGCAAAGCCCAACTGCATTCCTGGCTATGGCTACACTACCAACGACATCTGTTGGGGAGGCACCTATAGCCTCATCTTCGACCTGAACTGGGGCATGAAGAAAAGCCACAAGCGAGGGGTAAACATCGACATGATAGATATTCCACAAAAAGACGTGAATCAAGAAGAAACAAAAGATAATAAAAATGGAAACGGAACAGAAGAAGGAAATGATGACGAAGGACAAGAAGATGACAAAGAAGAGTCAGAAGCAGAAAGCATTTGATCCATACGCTCCCCACAAAATCAAGTGGTGGGGATGGCCTTTGCTCATCCTACTGATTGTTGGTACCGTGTATATCATCAAAACACGTGATGGAGGCAAGGCTCCTGCGGTAACACAAGGAGAACCTTGGAAGATTGAGGAAACACAGCAAGGCGAAGGAGGTGTGTTTGGCACATTCTACCATCTGACTTATCAGTCGAACAAAAATCTGCAAAAAGGCATAGATGACACTTTACAGCAAGTGGACATGTCACTTTCACCCTTCAATAAAGAGTCTATCATTTCAGCCATTAACAACAACACGAGCATGGACACAGACTCCATGTTTGTGGAGGTTTTCACGTTGGCCCAGAAGGTATCTTCCGCCACAAATGGAGCCTTCGACATCACCGTTGCACCTTTAGTGAATCTCTGGGGCTTCGGTTTCAAAAATATGGACAATGTGAGTCAAGAAAAAGTGGACAGTTTACTTCCATACGTAGGTTATGAGAAGGTGAAACTTGTAAATGGAAAAGTGGTAAAGCAATACCCGGAAACCATGTTGGATTGCAGTGCCATCGCCAAAGGATATGGTGTGGATGCTGTGGGCAAGTATTTGGAGCACCAAGGGGTGAGAAACTACATGGTAGAGATTGGAGGCGAAGTACGTGTGAGAGGCATCAATCCGAAAGGAGAACTCTGGCATGTAGGCATCAACAAACCTAACGATGACCCCACCAACCTCAATAACGAGATAGAGGAAGTACTGCAAATCACCCAACGCTCGATGGCTACATCAGGCAATTACCGTAACTTCTACGAGAAAGACGGTAAGAAATATGCACACACGATAGACCCACGGACAGGCTATCCTGTACAGCACAGCATTCTCTCATCCACTGTCTTGGCAGAGGATTGTGCCACAGCCGATGCTTACGCGACCTCGTTCATGGTGTTGGGCTTAGACAAAGCGAAGGCTGTATTGGCCAAACATCCTGAGTTGATGGCATTCTTCATCTATTCGGACGAAAAGGGCGAGATGCAGGAATGGTACACAGAAAGTCTCAACGGACTAATTGTAGGAAAAGAATAAAGGAACTTTAACCCAATCTCTTCATCTATATGCAAGGAGAATCGATGGAATTGACCATGTTTGAACGGCTGCTTCAACTTCCGCTGTTTCAAGGGCTTACCCAACAAGAAATATCGGATGCCATGTCGCATGTTCGTTTGGACTTTGCTAACTACCATCGAGGCGATGAGGTCGTGATGCAAGACGATGTGTGTCGAACACTCGTTTACATCATCAGTGGTGAGATGATGGCGGAATACCGTGATCCCAAGGGACGTTTTGTGTTGACGGAGCATCTGCCCAATCTCAAGGTGATAGAACCTTACAATATGTTTGGAATGCACCAAAAGTTCTCCCGCACATACATCTTCTCTACTGATGGAACCACCTTGACCATCGACAAGCAGATGTTGCTAAAACACCTCATGGCGAACAATATAATCAAGATCAACTTCATGAACATCACCAGCAACAAGTATCAACAGACACTCCATCTGATGTGGGACTTCCCTGATGACACTGTGCTGCACAAAATCATCAAGTTCATTCTCTCCTATTCCATCGTTCCGAAAGGAAAAAAGGACGTTCAAATCAAGATGAGGGATTTGGCTGACATCATCCACGAAACCCGTCTGAATGTGTCCGGTGTTCTCAACGAGATGCAAGAACAGGGGCTGGTAACCCTGCAACGAGGTGGCTTCACGATAGGCGAATTACAAAACCTCTATCGATAAAGCTCTTACTCGACTTCGTCGAACTCAAGGTTCTTAACTCTTAACTTTTAATTCTTAATTAACTCAAATACGTGAATCCGTTTTACACTACATACAAATTCATTCCTTTCGACCGCATCACGGAGGCGGACTACGAGCCAGCCATGATGAAGGGCATTGAGGAGGAAGATAAGGAGATCGAGAAGATTGTCAGCAATCTTGAAACTCCCACCTTCGAAAACACCATCGAAGCCCTTGAATCGTCAGGTGAACTTTTGGCGAAAGTGATAGAGGTGTTCTTCAATATGCTCAGTGCCGAAACGACTGATTTTCTTGATGAACTAGCACAAAAGATGTCACCAATACTGACGGAACACTCCAACAACATCACCTTAAACGAAGGTCTGTTCCGTCGTGTAAAAGCCGTTTATCAAGATCATGCTGCCGATGACTTTGCACGGCTCAATGCTGAACAAAAGATGCTTCTGACCAAAAGTTATGAGGGCTTTGTACGCAATGGCGCCAACTTGCCTGATGACAAAAAGGAGCAGCTTCGCAAATTATCAACCGAATTGGGTGTGCTCTCCCTACAATTTTCTCAGAACAAACTGAAGGACACCAACGACTTCATCCTCCACACAACGAAAGAGGAAGACATAGAAGGACTACCCGAAAGTGCCATCGATTTGGCTCGACAAACAGCCAAGGAAAAGAACATGGAAGGCTATGTATTTACGTTGCAGGCTCCTTCCTACTCTCCTTTCCTCACCTATGCCTCACGTCGTGAACTGAGAGAGCAGATGTATATGGCTTACAACACGATGTGTACCCATGACAATGCTAACAACAATATAGAAATTGTGGGCAAAATGGTCAATCTGCGTCGTGAAATAGCACAATTGTTAGGATTCAACACCTATGCCGACTATGCCCTTGCACTGCGGATGGCAGAAAAACCGGAGAATGTGTATCATCTCCTTAACAGTCTGATTGACGCTTATATGCCCACCGCCAAGAACGAGGTGAAGGACGTGGAAGCTTTATACTACAAGGAGAACCATCTCGACCCTGAGACCCTCTCGTCTGATGACCCACAGCGTTTCATGCCTTGGGATTTTTCCTACTATGCCAATAAACTCAAGGAGAGCAAGTTCAACATCAACAGCGAGATGCTTCGTCCTTACTTCGAACTCTCGAAAGTGAAACAGGGTGTCTTTGGATTGGCTCATCGACTCTATGGCATCACCTTCCGCAAGAACCCTGACGTACCCGTCTATCATCCTGATGTGGAAGCCTATGATGTGCTTGACAAGGATGGCACGTATCTCGCCCTCTTCTATTGCGACTTCCATCCACGTGCCTCTAAAAAATCGGGCGCATGGATGACCTCATTCAAGGAACAATGGAAAGAAAAAGACGGTATCAATTCACGTCCGCAGGTGTCGATTGTCATGAATTTATCCAAACCAACTGACACAAAGCCTGCCCTGCTCACATTAGGCGAAGTGGAGACCTTCTTGCATGAGTTTGGTCATGCGTTGCATGGCATCTTTGCCAACACCACCTATCGCACCCTCTCAGGCACCAACGTCTATTGGGATTTCGTTGAGTTGCCTTCGCAATTCATGGAGAACTACAGTATAGAAAAGGACTTCCTCAACACTTTCGCTGCCCACTACGAGACAGGCGAACCCATCCCGCAAGATTTGCTCGACCGCATCACAGCCAGCCGTAACTTCAATGTAGCTTATGCTTGTATGCGCCAAGTTAGTTTCGGATTGCTCGACATGGCTTTCTACACGATGAGAGACAAATTCAAGGCAGACCTTTTTGACTTCGAGCGTCAGGCATGGAGCCGTACCCAAATACTACCACAGGTTGATGCAACCTGCATGACTGTTCAGTTCTCTCACATTATGGCTGGGGGCTACTCTGCTGGTTATTATAGTTATAAATGGGCAGAAGTACTCGATGCTGACGCCTTCTCGCTCTTCAAAGAACGGGGCATATACGATGCAGAAACAGCATGCTCTTTCCGTGAAAACATCTTGTCGCGTGGTGGCACAGAACCTCCAATGGTACTCTACAAGCGTTTCAGAGGTCAAGAACCCACTATCGATGCTTTGCTCCGTCGTAACGGAATCCAGAAATAAGCATAACTCTAAATACTATATATATGTATAAAAGAAAAATAATCATAGCGCCATTGTTACTTTCCTTGCTCGTCCTCTTCTCATGCAATCAAGAGGATGATATCGAAACTATCTTTGTGGGTAAGACATGGTACATGAATGGTGCCACCATCAATCGCCAAAGGTTGAATAGCGACATCAAGAAATTCTACACCGATGCTGGCGATGCCGCCTATTACATCACCTTCTCTCAAACGACCTTCAAGGGTGCCTTATCCCACAATGTCCCTTTCGCTGGCACATGGAAAGCCGACGGTAAGCGTCAGGCCATCACGTTGGATTTCAGCCAGAAGCCAGCCACTGACATCGTTTTCGACAAGGAACTTGAGCATATCCTTTTAGGCATTACCTCTTACGAAAGCGGTGCAGACTTCCTCAAGTT
>JBGUMY010000392.1:0-16544 GCA_045117095.1 Bacteroidaceae bacterium
TATGTCGTAGGCAACACTTGCGTCAGTGTCGTTTCCTAAACTCAGCACGACGACCAACCAGAAGTCTTCGCGGATAATGTCCCCATCGGTGAGGGTATAGGTCAATTCGACCTCCTCACGGTTTGCTGCAGCCTGGATGGGGTAGATGTAAGGAACTTTTTTACGTTGCTTCTTCAGTTGCTTATCCACCAGCTGGCATTGGCTCTCGTCGCGCACTTTCCGATAGAGCTTGATGCCATACTCTTTTGGTTTGGAGAAGAATATACCTGCACGCATTTCTGGGTTAAGCCCATTGTTGCCCAATTCGTCGATGGCTTCATTGGCCATCTTGATGGTGACATCTCTTCCAGTGCGTGGCAAGGGGGCAGTAAACTCTACGATATCGGAGGGTGTTTGTGTGTCATCTACCAGTTCGTAGGTGACCTGTGCGGACAGCCCCAAAGGGAGTGCTGCCAGCATGAAGACAATGAGAATATGATGGAAGTATCTCATGGTGATGGAGGTATGGTGAAGAGATGTCAGATTTTGGTTCCGCAACGGGTGCAGAATTTGCAGTTGGGTGGCAGTGGGGCTCCGCATTGTGTACAGAAGCGCTTCGTTGAAGGCGATGGAGGTGTGGGCGGGACTGGAGGTGGTGGAGGTGTGGCAACGGTCTTGACCTGTTCCGCTTCCTTTCTCATCTGTGCCAACAGCGCGTCGCGTTTCTCGCCTGGTTCCAGTGGTATGAGTATCCACTTGGTTAGAAATTCAAGTCCTGGACTCTTGCCGATAGCCCCTTCGCTGCTTACTTTGTAGAACTCGGGAGCCTGCAATGGGGCTTCTTCATCTTGCTGCTTGGCAAAGCGGATGAGTTCGGGAGCCGTGAAACAATCCTCTCCATCTGCTATGCGCCATACAGGACAGCGCGTCATGGCATCTGCTACAGCGAGCGTGAGGTATTGGTAGTGTCCTATCATGAACTCCATATTTTCATGTATGGTTTTCAGCTGTTCTTCTGTCAGTTCCATAGGCTGCGTATGGTTTAGGGGTCTGTATGATGATTGTGGGCAAATGTACGGAGTTTTTCTTAAACAGTCAAGATAATTAGAAAAAATCAACAAAAAAGATTCCTAAACAGTCTGCTTTGAGGCAAATTGTTCCCAATTATTTTGTCTTTTTATCTGTTCGCCCTTTGACCCACACCTTGTGGGAATGACCATTATCACTGCGACACTTGCCTGTCAAGAACGGGAAGACGGTGTCTGTGAAGTGATTTTCATGGAAAATGTTTGGTTGATTCGGAAAAACGTCGTAACTTTGACCCCAAATTTTAATTATGTCAATCGTATGAAAAAGATGAAGAGTTTCAAGTGGCTTGTGATGGTGGTGCTTGCTGCCATTCTTGCCAGTTGTGGCACAGCTTCACAGGTGCCAATTACGGGACGCAAGCAGCGTCTGGTGGTGAGTGACGAACAGGTGATGAGTCTCAGCAATGAGCAATATCGCGAGTACATGAAGACTGCGAAGGCTTCAACCAATGCCACCAACACCGCCATGGTGAAACGGGTGGGGCAGCGTTTAGCTAACGCTGTGGTCACGTATCTGAAGAACAATGGGCTCGGCAATGAAGTGTCCAACTATCAGTGGGAGTTCAATCTTGTGCAGAATAATCAGGTCAATGCTTTCTGTATGCCTGGTGGCAAGATTGTGGTGTATGAGGGTATCTTGCCTGTCACGCAGGATGAGGCTTCGTTGGCTGTCGTTTTAGGTCATGAGATTGCACACGCCGTAGCTAAGCACTCGGCAGAACGTATCAGCAACGAGTACAAGCAGCAGACTGCCATGTCTGTGTTGGGTGGTGTGGCATCAGCGGCTGGTATAGGTTCCAACTTGCAGAATGTCGCTACCAGTATTCTCGGCGTGGGTGCCAAGGCATGGACCTCCGGTTTCTCCCGCAGTCAGGAGAGTGAAGCCGACCATATCGGTCTGATCTTTGCGGCGATGGCTGGCTATGACCCCACGGTAGCTTTGGCATTCTGGCAGCGTATGGCCGCTGCAGGCAATAGCTCCAATTCCATCTTCAGCGACCACCCATCCGATGAGAAGCGCATCAAGCAGATTCAGGGTTGGATTCCCGAAGCCCAGAAGTATTATAATAAGGCCAAATAACAGATGAGATGAAATGAATATGAAACGTTTATTGAAGATTTCTATGATGACCTGTGCCATGATGATGTTGGCAGGGTCAATGAGTTTTGCACAGAAGAGCATCGTGGTGCTCTACGAGAACGATGTACACTGTGCTGTGGACGGCTATGCCAAGTTGGCAGGTCTGCGTGATGCCATTGCTGATACGGCTTACGTGGCATTGGTGTCGAATGGTGACTATGTGCAGGGTATGACGGTGGGTGCCATTTCCAAGGGACAGTATGTGGTGGACTTGATGAGGGCATTGCCCTACGATGCCATCACCTTGGGCAACCATGAATATGACTATGGCATGGAGCGTATGTTCCAACTGCTTCGTCAGGTGCCAGCACCGATTGTGTGTGCGAATCTCTACGACGTGAAGTTGGAGCGTAATGTCTTTGCTCCTTACGTGATGAAACGCTTTGGCGACAAGAAGATTGCCTTCGTGGGGGCTTCCACACCCACTTCGATGGAGACCGAGGCATACGCATTCCGTGATGACGCTGGCAACATCATTTACGACTTGCAGATTCAGGACATCCCCACACTGGTGCAAAAGGCGGTGGATGAGGCTCGCCGTGCCGGGGCAGATTATGTGATTCTCGATTCCCATTTGGGCGAGGAAGAGACCAACCGCAACTCCGATTCCCACACCGTAGTGGCCAATACGACGGGTATAGATATCGTACTCGACGGACATAGCCACGCTGTGATTGTGGCTGACACTGTGCTCAACAAAGTTGGAAAACCGGTGGTGGTGACCCAGACTGGTACGAAGTTTGCCAACATCGGTAAACTCGTTATCTCTCCCGATGGCAAGATGACGACAGAACTGATTCCTGTCGAGCAGGTGACCGTGAAGGATGCCTATGTGGTAGCGCTGACCGACAGCATCCATGCCATGCTGGAAGCGCAGACGAGCCGTGTGATTTGCAACAGCGAGGTGCCTTTGCGCATTCTCGATGACGAGGGCAATGAGGCAGCACGTATGGGTGAGGCGACGGCTGGTGACATCGTGACCGATGCCTACCGTCTCATGACGGGTTCTGATATTGCTGTGCTCAATAGTGGCAGTATCCGTAACGAGTTGAAGAAGACGGGTGACTATACCTATGGCGACCTGCTCACTTTGCTCCCTTACGACAACTATATCGTGGTGGCTGAAGTGAAAGGTAGTACCATCGTGAAGATGCTTGAAAAACTTGTCAGCTTCTTGCCTAAGCCTGACGGACAGTTCCCACAGGTGTCTGGTCTGAAGTTCACGACTAAGGTGTCAGACCACAGCGTGCGTGATGTGCAGGTGCTCAATGGCGCTACCCAACATTACGAACCCATCAATCCCGACCGCACCTACACCGTTGCCACGACCAAGTATTGTGTGACGGATGGTGGTTTGTACAACACCTTGCAGGGTTGTCCCATCGTGCTCGAGACCAAGAAGACCTACAGCGATGTCTTCATCGAGTTCCTCACCGATCGCCTGAATGGCCATATTGGTCAGGAATACGCCAAGCCCCAAGGCCGCATCACGGTCATTAAGTAGCTATTGTGTATCCTTGAAGGGTATATCTTTCTCAAGAAATCCCAGCACTATGCATCCGCAAACACCTTGCCGTCATCGAGGGTGATTTGGAGCGGGGTGTACTCGCTGTGGAAATCGTGCTCCAGCCGATTCAGATAGCGTCTGCTTTCCCAATGGCACATCGGCAGGTCGTGGAGCAGGTAGTTGCCGCATGACTCAGGACGGGTAGCAGGCACCTCCTTCTGAGTGAGAATCCACTTGAGACACTCGATGGTCAGACTGCGCATGTCCTCTACGGTGTAGTCGCCCGTCATGATGATATACATCCCTGTGAGACATCCCATGGGACCTACATACACTACGTCGTTTTTTGCCTTGCTATTGCGAAACCACGTGGCCATGAGGTGCTCCAGACTGTGCATCGCAGCTGGAGCCACAGCAGGCTCCATGTTGGGTTCCGTGATACGAAGGTCGAAAGTGGTAAAGCCCTTGTCCTTGCGTGACACATAGATGCCAGGCTTCAGATGGGTGTGGTCGATGGTGAAACTTTGAATAACTTCCATATTGATGATTTGTTTGTTCTTGTTTTAAGTTTGACTCCGTCGAATGCTAAATCAGATTAAAACTGTGGCAAAGATACTAAAATACCCCGAAACACCAAAATCATTCCCTTTTTTTCTTTATTTTCTTTGAATATGGCTACCTTTGCAGCGTAAAAACGCTTTGGTCATAAATATAGGTATGGTTTGAATATCGTGTTAGTAAAAGTATAGCGTAATGATTCTTTTAAGTTTTGACACAGAGGAGTTTGATGTGCCCCGTGAGCATGGGGTGGACTTCTCATTGGAACAGGGAATGGCTGTCTCGAAGATAGGCACTCATCGCATCCTCGATCTATTGAAGAAGAATCAGGCGAAAGCCACGTTCTTCTGTACAGGCAATTTTGCGGAGAACGCTCCCGAAGTGATGCAGCGCATTATGGACGAGGGGCATGAAGTGGCCTGCCATGGTGTGGATCACTGGAAACCGAATGAGAGCGACTTTGTCCGTTCGAAGGAAATAGTGGAGCGCATCACGGGGCGCACTGTCTATGGTTATCGTCAACCCCGTATGTTCCCAGTCGTGGAGTCTGAAATCAGACGGGCGGGCTATCTATATAATTCATCGCTGAATCCAGCCTTTATCCCGGGACGGTATATGCATCTGACCGACCCTCGCACTCCCTTTATGAAAGATGGTGTGCTACAGATTCCTGCCTCCGTCACACCGATCATTCGATTCCCTTTGTTTTGGTTGGCATTGCATAACCTGCCTGAAGGATTGTACCATTGGATGGTGCGCCGTACGCTGAGGAAAGACGGACAGTTCGTCACCTACTTCCATCCTTGGGAATTCTATGAACTCAAGGAGCATCCAGAGTTCAAAATACCCTTCATTATCAAAAACCATAGTGGCCAGCAAATGTGTGAACGTTTAGACCGTTTCATCAAGATGCTGAAGAAGGAAGGTCATTCGTTCATCACCTATCATGAGTTTGTAGAAAGATTTAATAAGTGAGGTCTGGAATACTGTTAGGCCACAGGTCAATAACACGGATAATATGTTCCTAATCTCAGAATATGGAGTGATTCTTTCGATAAAAGTGCTGAAATCTTATAAAAAATGATTAATTTTGCACCCAGTTTGTAAGAATTCAGTATGACAAATGGGAAAAATTGACGTTGTGAGCATTAGATGTAAACGCGAGATGGATGACTTTATCCGTCTACCTTATTCCATCTATAAAGATTGTCCACAGTATGTGCCCGACTTGGAGGGAGATATCCGCGACTTCTTTGACCAGCGAAAAAACCCTGCTTACGAATTCTCGCAGATTCAGCCTTTCGTGGCCTATCGTGATGGGGTGTGCGTGGGGCGTATCGTGGGCATCATCAACCGCAAAATCAACCAAAAGTGGAAGACACGGAACGTCAGGTTCTCCTTGATAGAGTTTATCGATGACATCGATGTGTCGAAGGCACTGATTGAGGTTGTTTCCAAGTGGGGACAGTCTCAGGGTATGGATGCGATACATGGACCATTAGGCATCACCGACTTTGACAAGGAGGGGATGTTGTTGGAGGACTTCCACCTGACGGGTTCAATGAATACGGTCTATAATCCTGACTACTATCCTCGCCACATGGTGGCTTTGGGATTCGAGAAAGAAGTGGACTGGGTACAGGTACGTATCAACATTCCCCAGGAAGTGCCAGCCAGATATGCCCGTACGGCTCAGTATGCCCGTGAACAGATAGGGTTGCGCGTGGTGAAGATGACCACAGACGATATCAAAAAACGGGATTACGGCAGGAAGGTTTTCAACTTGTTGAATGAAGCTTACCAGCCTATCTTCGGCTTCTCAGAATTGTCATCTGCGCAGATAGACATTTTAATCGACAAATACCTTCGTCTGATTGATAAGCAGCTGGTACCCGTTGTGGTGAACGCAGAGCAGGAGGTGGTAGGTGTGGCTATTACGATGGGCAGTTTGTCGAAGGCCATGCAGAAAGCCAAGGGACATCTGTGGCCGTTTGGCTGGTGGCCTCTGCTGAAGGCTTTGAAGTGGCGCCCTGAGGATAATGCCGAGATGCTATTGGTGGCTGTACGTCCAGACTATCAGGGGCTGGGCGTGAACGCATTGTTTTTCGATGACTTGATACCTATCTATAATAAATATGGATTCCGATGGGCTGAGACTGGTCCGCAGTTGGAGGATAATGTGCGTGAGCTGACGCAATGGAAACTGCTGAACCCTGAGTACGTCAAGCGCCGAAGGTGCTATCGGAAGGGGTTGACGAGTCTTCTTTAATTAAGAATTAAGAGTTAAGAATTAAGAAAGAGTGAAGAGTTGAGGGGCTTTCTTTAATCAAGAACCTTTAGCTCGACGAAGTCAATTAAGAATTAAGAGTTAAGATTAAGAAATATGGAAAGAAGAGTAGTAATTACAGGAATGGGCATCTGGTCGTGTATCGGCACGACACTTGATGAGGTGCGCCAGTCGCTGTATGAAGGAAAGAGTGGAATTGTGTTTAGTCAGGAGCGCAAGGATGCGGGCTTCCGCTCGCCCATTTGTGCCAACGTACCTAAACCTGACCTGAAGAAAGTGTTGAGCCGTAACGTACGGCAGATGATGCCAGAAGAAGCACAATATGCCTATATGGCAACAGTTCAGGCTTTGGAACAGGCAAAGCTGACGCAGGACTATATTGATAGCCATGAGGTGGGTGTCATCTATGGCAATGATTCTGTGGCTGAGGCGACAATGGTTGCTATGGATAAATTCCGTCAGGCTGGCTTCACAGCCGCTTGTGGCTCAGGAGCCATTTTCCAATCGATGAACTCGACAGTGACGATGAACCTGGCCACGCTATTTCACTTGAAGGGTATCAACCTCACAGCTTCTGCTGCCTGTGCCAGTGGTTCTCAGTCATTAGGGTTAGGGTTCCTGCTGATCAAGAATGGTCTGCAGGATTGTATTGTCTGTGGTGGTGCTGAAGAGAACAATATGTATGGCATCGCCTCGTTTGACGCCCTGCAAACCTTTTCCACCCGTATTGACGGGCCCACGAAAGCCAGTAGACCCTTTGACCGTGACCGTGACGGACTGGTGCCCAGTGGTGGTGCAGCAACACTTATCATAGAGAGCTACGAGCATGCCATGCGCCGAGGTGCTCCTATCTTAGGCGAGATTCTCGGCTGGGGATTCTCGGGCAATGGTGACCATATCTCTACGCCTAACGTGGAGGGACCAGTCCGTTCGCTGCTCCGTAGTTTGGAGAGTGCGGGTGTATTGCCCACGGACATCGGCTATGTCAATGCCCATGCCACCTCGACACCTATCGGTGACAGTCGGGAGGCTGAGGCTATTGCACAGGTTTTTGGCGACTACCGTGTGCCTGTCACCTCGACAAAGAGTCAGACGGGTCATGAAATGTGGATGGCTGGAGCGTCAGAAATCGTCTATTCGATGCTGATGATGAAGAACGACTTCATCGGTGGTTCGCTGAACTTCGAGAATCCTGACGAAGTGACGCAGTGCATCAACGTCATCCCCGAAACTTGCCAGCAACATTTTGATATGTTCCTGAGCAACTCTTTCGGTTTCGGTGGCACCAATTCGACATTAATTATTAAAGATTTATAAAACAAATGAAAACAAGAGAAGAAATCATCGCACAAGTAAACAGCCTGTTGGCTGAGGAGTTTGAAATCGAAGAGAGTGAGTTCGCACCCGATGCGAACTTGAAGGAAACGCTTAACCTCGACAGTATCAATCTGGTGGATCTCATTGCATTGGTACAGTTCACCTATAAAATTACGATTCCAGTGGAGGACCTGAGGAAGATTCAAACTTTCACAAATTTGTACGACTACATTGAGCAGCACCAAGTTTGATATAAAGAGGCTCATTCCCCAACGTGAGCCATTCATCATGGTGGACGGGTTTGAGGAAGGTGATGACAACAGTGCTGTCACAACACTGAGTGTCTGTCCTAATAATTACTTTATCCTGTCCGATGGTACCATGGCAGAGACGGGACTTATAGAGCATCTTGCGCAGTCCTGTTCTGCCCTTGCCGGATATCAGGCGCTATCGAAGTCCTCAGAGCATCCTCCTGTTGGACTGATTGGCGAGGTGAAGCGTTTCAAGTGCCTTCGCCGGCCACAGATAGGGGAGAGGGTGAAGAGCACCATCATGTTCGGCTTGACATTCGGAAACGTCACTCTGGCCACGGGTCAAGCGTTTGTGGATGAAGAATTGATAGCCGACATCCAACTCAAGATTTTCATGCAATGACAGAACTGTTGATTCGTCTCTCACGCTATTTCCGCAGTCATCGGATAGTCTGCTGGCTATCGATGATTGCCCTTTTTGTCTTCTTCGGATTCTTTGCCACACGGCTTCATCTGGAGGAGGATATCAATAAACTGATGCCTTCATCGAAGAATGAAGACGGCACGACGAAGCTGGCTTTTGCCGATCTGAAAATCAAAGACAAGGTATTTCTGTTGTTTGAAGGTAAAGATACGAAGAAACTGATAGAGGTATGTGACGAATTTGTCGATTCGCTATTGCAGCGTGACTCAACGACCCAGACAATAGGCGATATCTTTTACCAATTGGACGAAGACTTGTTGCCCGATGGCATCGACTATCTGACAGAGCACCTGCCTGCCTATATTGACACCGCTGTCTATGCTCGCTTCGACACCCTGCTGACAAAGGAACATTTTGTCCGGCAGATGCAGGAGAATCGGGAAGACCTGATGGGTGAGTTTGGCGAGATGTTCCCTGAACTGATTCAGATGGATCCAATGGGAATGCGCAGTGTGCTGGTAGATCAGATGGAACCATTGATAAGTGCTGGAGGTAGTTACAAAACCATCGACGGTCATTTCTTTGTTCCTGACTCAACGGTGTGCATAGCTTTCATCACTCCCCGTTATTCGGCAACGAACACTGGGCAAGGCTCGGCGATGTTCCAGATGCTGAACGCACAAATAGAGCAGTTTGCCATGCAGCATCCTGAGGTGGAAATCAGTTACCACGGCACACCCGCCAGCGGGTTCTATAACTCCACACAAATCAAGCATGACCTCACCACCACCATCGCTGGTGCACTTTTGTTGGTGCTGGTGTTCCTGCTGATCTGCTTCCGTCGTTGGGACACCATCCCCCTGTTGTTGGTGCCTGTTGCATTTGGCACCTTGTTCGGTCTGGCCATGATGTACTGGCTGAAGGGCGAATTTTCGCTGTTAGCACTCGGCATCGGTGGCGTGGTCTTGGGTGTGGCACTTAGCTATGTGCTTCATGTGATGACCCATCAGCAGTTTGTGGATGACACGGAACAGCTGCTCCGCGATCAGGTGAAGCCTGTGTTTCTCGGTTGTTTGACCACCATCGGCTCCTTTGCTGGACTGCTGTTTGTCAAGACTGACCTGCTGCGTGATTTTGGACTTTTTGCCGCTTTCGCCATCCTTGGCACCACGCTGTTTTCGCTGACCTATCTGCCACAGCTGTTAAGGAAACGTTCTGTGGAAGGCGGTTCCCCAACCTTTCTCCATCGTGTCATCATCTATCCTTTCGACCGCAAGAAGCCGTTGATAGCAGCCATCCTTCTCATTCTCGTTGTCTGCCTTGGAGCTTTTATCGTTGGTGGCACCCGTTTCGATGCCGACATGCACAATTTGGGTTACGATCATCCAATGACGGCGCACTCGGAACAGTTGCTACGCGAAAAGACCTATACGAACGACAAAACCAAGTATTTTGCCAGTCAGGGTCGTACGATGGAAGAAGCCATTGAAAACTTCGCCCTGCTCGACAGCAAACTCGACTCGCTGCAATGCTTGGGTCTTGTCAAAAGCTACACTCGTACCAACCAGATATTTGTTTCGTTGCGCCAGCAACAGGAGCGCATCGAAGCTTGGAAACAATACTGGACGGACGAACGGTTGGCAACAGTCAAGAACCTGATAGCCCAGACGGCTCCACAGGCTGGGCTGAACGCCGAAGCCTTTGGACTTTTCTTCGAGACTGCTACCCGCGACTATCAGTCCGATGCGCTCTATGATGCAGGTCTTATTCCCTCGGGCTACCAGTCGACGCTCACTGAACAGTCGTATGGCGGCGATTATCTCGTCTTCACTTCTGTGCGCTGTCTGAACGACTCCGTGCGCAGCAGTGAGAGCGATTATATGCGTATCTGCGATGCTATTGCCAAAGAGCCAAACCTATTGGTGCTCGACACCTATTATTATACGACGGATACGCTGACTGAGATGAGCGAAGACTTTAACTTGTTGCAATGGCTTTCGATGGCTTTCGTCTTTGTGGTCTTGTGGCTTTCGTCCCATTTCAACGGACGCCACGCATTGCTGGCCTTTGCCCCCATACTGCTCAGCTGGCTCATTGTGCTGGGCGTAATGGTACTGTTCGACGTGCAGTTCAATCTCATCAGCATCATTATCTCAACCTTCATCTTCGGTATTGGTGTCGATTACAGTATCTTCATCATGCATGGGTTGATGAGCGAAAACAAAACCCTCAATGCCCATAAGACCGCCATATTGCTCAGTGCGATTGTGCTCATTACTACTGTCAGCAGCATGCTCATCGCCCAGCATCCCGCTATTCGTAGCGTCGGATTCACCACATTGGTCGGTCTCCTTTCCGCTGTTATCCTCTCTTACGTGCTCCAACCTGCCATCTATCGATGGATCGGAAAAAGTAAAAAGGTAAAAAGGACATGAGATATGATGTAGTGATCATAGGCAGTGGGCTTGGCGGATTGGTGTGTGGTTCGCTGTTGGCGCGCGAAGGAATGAAGGTGCTGGTGTTAGAACGACAAGCTCAGCCGGGAGGTTGTATGCAGAGCTATCAGCGCGACGGCCTTTCTTTCGATACGGGCTTCCACTATGTGGGTGGCCTGGCAGAGGGTCAGCAACTGCATCATGTCTTTTCGCATTTGGGACTAATGCAGCTTCCGTGGATTCGGCTGGATATGGATGGGTTCGACCGCGTGACCATTAGGCAACAGACCTTCCCCTTGGCTCAGGGTTACGACCATTTTGCCAATACGCTGGGCGAGTTCTTCCCGCAGGAGAAAATGGCACTGAAACAGTATGTGGAGCTGTTGCGCCATCTGCCACCGATGGAGGAGATAGGCACTGTCAATGCCTACGATTGGCTGAAGTCACTCTTCAACGATTCGCTACTCATCCATGTGTTGTCAGGATCGGCATTGAAGATGGAACTGCGATGTGAGTCATTGCCGTTGTTTGCCTTTGCCCACAGTATGAGCAGCTATATTGGAAGTAGCTGGCGGTTGCGTGGCAGCGGTCATCTGATTGTCAATGCTTTGGTGAACGACATCAACAGGTTGGGTGGAAAAGTGATTTGCCATGCGGAAGTGAATAAATTGGTAGAGAAGGAAGGGCGTATTGTAGCTGCCCAATGCTCGAAGGACAATATCTATGAGGGCGACGTGTTCATTAGCGACGTTCATCCGCAGGTAACATTCGGATGGTTGGGTGACTCGACGCTGATAAAAAACATGTTCCGTCGTCGTATCAACGCCTTGGAGAACAGTTTCGGCATGTTCACCGTTTCATTGGTACTGAAACAGGGCGTGCTGCCTTACTTCAACCACAACAAATACGTTTATCGGAAGCCGAATGTCTGGACCTTCCATAAGGACGTGGATGGCATCGGAGGCGTGATGGTGAGTTGTCGTGTGCCGGAAGAGGGTGACTATGCCCGCCAGATAGATTTGTTGACCCCTGTATCGTGGACGTTGTTCGAGCAATGGGCAGACACTACTGTGGGTCATCGAAATGAGCAATATGAAATGCTGAAAAACCATCTTGCCGATGAGTGCATCTGTTTGGCAGAAAGAGTCATTCCTGGACTGAGTGGCATGGTGGAAAAGCGATATACCAGTACGCCGCTGACCTACCGAGACTACACGTTGACACCTGATGGCTCAGCCTACGGCGTGCGTAAGGACTGCCGCAATCTGCTGATGACAACGCTTTCGCCACGAACGCCTATCCCAAACTTGTTGCTAACAGGTCAGAATTTAATGTTGCATGGTGTGGAGGGTGTGACAATGACGGCATTGCGGACTTGCGGAGAACTGTTAGGAAAAGACTATGTGTGGAAAATATTAAATCGTAAATAGTTAAATCGTAAATAAGATGAAATATGCATTAATAACAGGCGGAAGCCGGGGTATCGGTCGTGCCATTGCAATCAGACTGTCTCAAGAGGGCTATCAGGTGATCATCAATTATGCCAGCAATCAGACCGAAGCAGAAAAGACGCTCGCGGCACTGAACGGTCAAGGCGAACTTCTGCCTTTCGATGTCAGTGACAACCAGCAGGTACGTCAGGCATTGGCCGACTGGCAGCAGCGCCATCCTGAGGATTACATCGAAGTGGTTGTGAACAATGCCGGCATCCGGCGCGACAATATATTGGCACTGATGCCCGAAGATGACTGGCACCGTGTGCTTGATATTACACTGTCAGGTTTCTACAATGTCACACAACCCCTGCTGCCCGCCATGCAGATGCACAAGTTCGGGCGCATTGTCAATATGGCCAGTGTCAGCGGACTAAAGGGGTTGCCTGGTCAGACGAACTACTCGGCAGCAAAGGGTGGCATCATAGCCGCCACAAAGGCTTTGGCACAGGAGGTGGCACGAAAGGGAGTCACCGTCAATGCTGTTGCTCCAGGCTTTATCAAGACCGACATGACAGAAGGACTCGATGAGGCGGCACTAAAGAAAATG
This sequence comes from Bacteroidaceae bacterium, assembly GCA_045117095.1. GTDB lineage: Bacteria > Bacteroidota > Bacteroidia > Bacteroidales > Bacteroidaceae > Minthosoma. Next base: position 13,031 of record JBGUMY010000392.1, read on the forward strand.
ATTCCTGCCAATCGCTTCGGCACACCTGAAGAGGTGGCAGACCTTGTGGCCTTTCTTGTCTCGCCCCAGGCAGGTTATATCACAGGTAACGTTATTTCAATCAACGGAGGACTGTATACGTAGGAATTAAGAATTAAGAGTTAAGAATTAGGAATTAAGAGTTAAGAACCTTTATCTCGACGAAGTCAATTAGGAATTAAGAATTAAGAGATATGAAACAACTGATTTTTGTATTATCATTGATGATTGGTTTTCTGTCATGGAGCTCTGCAGAGGCGCAAACTGTGACACGTACCCGTCATCAAGCCGCTCTGACCACTGATGCCGTCAGTACGGGAACACTGACTATCCGCAAACCTGACTACATCTGCATCTCGACCGATGGTGGACGTGAGCAGTTGCTGATGGACGGCACTCAGTTTACAATGACGATGGGCGGCAAGAAGCATGTGACTGACAGCAAGCAGAATGCCCAGTTCGCCACTTTCCAGAAAGTGCTGAATGCCGTTATCAATGGCCAGCCTATCCCCACAAGCGAGGACTTGACCTTCGTTACTAAAAACGGGCTACAAACCATCACCATTACGCCGACAGCCAAGAAACGCCAGATGTTCACATCATTCGTGCTGGTTGTTGACGCAAAGACTTCCGCTTTCCGTCAGTTACGTATGAACGAACGGGCTGGCAACTATATCAGTTACGATTTTAAATGACACGGCTCGTATCATCTTCCCCCTTTTGAGGGTCTGCATTATTTCTTTTGGCTTCTGGCGACCAGATGGAGGATGATGCCTGCAATGAGGAAGGGGAGACCCAGCCAGAAACACCAGCGCAGACCGGCAAAAGTAAGACTCACTGCGAGGGTAAAGCCCAATGTCATGCCCGTAAGGAAGCGTGTGATGCTGGTGTAGTTTGGCAAGGAGCCCTTCGAGAGCGAATTGGCTATTGAGCTAAGCAGACCGAAAAAGAAACCGCCCTTGTTGCCAATGTTTTGCAGCAGCATGACCAACGCAACAATACCCACCATGGAGTTTTGCCAACACTGGTTGATGTTCATGAACGTATAGAGCAGCAGCGCCAAACCGATGCCATTGAGCAATGGAGAGACACCCGTAGCGGTGTCTTTCGACATGCTGGTGAACATCCCTTTGATGCCTCCTGCCACACCTACAAAAGGTGGTTTCTTCTCGAAGAGGGGGAGCACCAGTGAGTTGATGAACACTGCCACCACCACCTTGCCGATGATGCCGCCTACTGCGCCTAACACACCACCAAAGAGTCCGCCCTCAGCGTAGGAGAGGAAACTCAGCACCTGCATGGGTAGTGGGAAAGGCTTCCAGATGGATGACAGGATGCCGATGACCATCCAAATAATGCCGATGACTATTGTGGGCAGGAGTTTCTTGGGGTTTTTGAACACTTGCGCACATTGTTTGAGCGCATTCTTCAGATATTGACCGATTCCTATTTTCTCATTTTCCATACGTTTCCTGTTTTAGTTGATGGTGATACGTGTTCCACAGTTGACGCAGAACTTCATCGTTGACGTGATGGGTTTTCCACAGTTTGGGCAGAACTTCATGGCAGGTTGGGGCGTGGGTGGAGCGGGTGGTGTGGTTGGTTGCTCCATGTTCCCCATCTCCTCTTGCAGTTCGAGTTGTTCCATTTTCTCTTTCAACTGCTCCATCATGTGGTCGCGTTCCTCGCAGGGTTCCATGGGGATAAATAGCCATTGCGTCAGCCATTCCTGTCCGAAGCTAAGACCGATAGCACCCTCGATGGTGACTATGAAGAACATGCCTTCTTCCAACGGATGTTCTTCATCATATTTCTTGGAGAAATGAAAGATTTTGTTGATGGAGACGGCCTCGCCTCCCTTAGCCATGCGCCATGCCTTGCAACGAGAGAAGGCTACATAGAGAGCCTGCATCAGGTAGTGGTAATGGCCGAGATAGGCTGCCACTTCAGCATATTGACGATTGCGCCTTTCTTGTTCAGTCATCGTGTCCACGGACTCATCTACCTGTTGCTCCATGTCCATTTTCTCTTGCTGTTCCTGTTGTGGGGTCAGTCCCTCTGTTGGCTCAGGGTTGAGGCTTGTGCCACAGTTGGTGCAGAACTTCAAGTCGGCTTTCATTTGGGCACCACAATGTGGGCAAAATTTTGGTGTAGCGCTGGCCTCTTTACGAAGTTTTTCTTTCATGTCTTCCAATAGATGGTCACGCTCCTCGCCTGACTCCATGGGCACAAACACCCACTTCGTCATCCATTCCAGTCCGGGGCTGAGGCCGATGGCACCTTCGAGGGTGACCATGTAGAATTCGTCTTCATCGAGTACAAACTGCTCATCGTGACGTTGGGCAAATTCATAGAGGTCTTTGCCGGTGTAGGGGGTACCAGTTTCAAATTCTCTCCACACCATGCAGCGTTGTATGGCATCAGCCAGTGCCTCGGTGAAGGTCTTGTAGTGGTCGAAATCCAGTGGTATCTCTTGTGGATCTTGAACTACGTATGTATCTTGATTTTCCATATTTAATGCTGCTTATTTTATCAGATGTTCTTTACCAATCGCTATCATCTGTGTCATACTGTTTGTATTGCTGATAGGCTTTATAGATATTATAACCACTCTTAACATCGTCCGCTAAGTTTACGAGTCCCTTTGATACGACTGTCGGAATAGATCCCTTTGTCTTCACGAGCCCGTCCACTCCTGGAATTTTGAAGGTGGAAGCACTGTCGATACAGGTACCAGTGAATTTAGAAACAAGGTAGGCACCTCCCTTCACTGCAACACCTTTTACGGCTCCTCCGACGGTACTTAAAGCAGTGGAGTTTTCTTTTTCGTAGGCCTTCATGCCACCTATAGGACCTTGGAGCCCAGACCAAACGGCACCTTCTTTGACAAAATTTTCCAATTCCTGTTCAAAGGTTAATCCTTCTTTCGGTTTGAGTGTTCCCATAAGGGCTCCCTTAATGGTGTCCATACGGGTGGCTTCTGGCATCTTGTTGTAATAGTCGCCCACATGATGTTGTACCACACCGATGGAGCCTTTTGCTATACCTCGTACCACATGCCATCCACCTTTCTTCTCCACCTTTGCCTCTACGATAGACACGCCCGTGGCTTTGGTAAACGTATAGAGGTCTTTAATAGCCGGTCCACCGGGAACAGATGTGGCCATTGCATAGACTGCGGTCTCGCATGTCCTGTCCACAATCTCCAAACAATTCTGGGTCGCGGCAAGAACTGCTTCACGCTTCATGGCTCTCTTAAATAATTGGCGTTCCCATTTCCGTTCCTTCAGTATATCCTTCTTGATATTCTCTTCTGTAGGGTCGGCAAGGCGACGTCTCCAAGCTATTTCGTTCAGTCTATCCTGCCTTCGTTCTTCGGCTTCCGCATCCAATTTCATTTGGTGAATGGCCTCGTCCGAGTATCCACGTTCACGGTTGCGGTCATTCTCTTGTTCGAAAAGCCAATGCTGCACATCTCTATTATGCTCGGCGGTCA
>JBGUMY010000393.1:0-2484 GCA_045117095.1 Bacteroidaceae bacterium
CCGTATGCAACTTCACGTGGCTATAATCCAAAAAATGGACACCAGCCTCTAAGGTAGGGAAACCAAACACACGGTCATACACATTGATCGTCGAGTCCAAAGGATTTGCCTGCGAGTTGATAAAAATCGAATAGTGGCCTGCCCACAATCGCTTGCCCAGAGTCTCGTTCCTCATCTTGATGTTCATCAAATGGCTGATACCCGCACTACCACCCACCGAGTAAATGAACTTAGGCACAGTATCAGTAGAGGCAGACGAACTGGCACTGGCTTCAATAGGCAAACAAGCTTCTTCGGGCATATCAAAAGAACTCTCCTCTGCACGCACAGTAGCAAAAATTCCCCATACCCCAACCAACAGCAAGGTTTTCAGAAGAGTTGTTTTCATTCAGACGTCTTATTCTGCAGAGAACTCCTTGATGCGCTGTTCCTCTTCCAATTTACAAATCAGCAACGTGTTGCCCTTCTCTGCCACAATGTAGCCTTCCAGTCCTTGTACGACCACACGCTTTTCTTCAGTCACATGCACCACACAATCCTTCGTCTCATACAACTTCACGTTCTCTCCTATCACGTTATTGCCATCCTTGTCTACAGGAGCAATCGTATGCAGCGAACCCCATGTGCCCACATCACTCCAACCGAAATCAGCAGGGAACACAAAGATTTCGTCAGCACGTTCCATCACGGCATAGTCAATTGAGATGCTTGGACACTTAGGGAACTGCTCGTTAATCATCTGCTGCTCCTTCGCTGTGCCAAACACAGGCATCAAGTCCTCAAAGATATCAGAGATTTCAGGCTCATAGATACGCAATGAGTTAACAATCGTGTTCACATTCCAGATGAAGAGGCCCGAATTCCAGAAGAACTCCTTGCTCTTCACATATTTTACGGCAGTCGCATAGTCAGGCTTCTCCTTGAAGGAATCCACTCGGTAGATTTCCTTATTTCGGAGTGATGGCTCCTGCAAATCAGCCTGGATATAGCCATAGCCCGTCTCTGGACGAGTAGGTGTCATGCCCAACGTCACTATGGCATCCGTCTCAGCCGTGAAATTGAGTGCAGAGGTAATGACACGCTGAAACTCCACCACATCCGTCACCAGATGGTCAGCTGGTGTGATGACCAAATTAGCCTTAGGATTCTTTGCCTTGATACGCCAGCTCACATAGGCAATGCAAGGAGCCGTGTTACGACGGCATGGCTCCAGCAGGATGTTGCCCTTTGGCATGTCAGGCAGCTGCTCTGCCACAATGTCCGCATACTTTTCCGACGTGACCACCCAGACATTCTCTGGAGCAATCAACCCCTTGAAACGGTCGTAAGTCATCTGAATGAATGTACGTCCCGTTCCAAACACATCAATAAACTGTTTTGGGAACTCTGTTGTACTCATGGGCCAAAAACGGCTGCCCACACCACCGGCCATAATGACAAGGTTGTTGTTAGGGTTAAACGTCGTAGTCATAATCATCTAACTATTGTATCGTTGATAAATTCTTTTACACCTTAAAAATGTTAAGAAAGTGCAAAGTTAGGAAATAAAAGTGAAAAGTGAAAAGTGAAAAGTGAAAAAATCTTATAAAAACTTCCTCCATTGACAAGAAAACCCTACTTTTGTACTCGAAATCATAAATACTTCGATGATTCTCATAGCAGACAGCGGTTCAACCAAAACAGAATGGTGCCTGACAGAAGACAATAGTAATGTCATCTACACCCAAGGCATCAACCCCTTCCAACAATCGGAAGAGGATATCATCTCTATACTTTGTCATGAACTGATGCCCGCCCTCAACTCTCAACTTTCAACTCTCAACTCTCAACTCTCGACTCTCAACTTCTACGGTGCAGGCTGCACCCCAGAGAAAGCCCCCCTTGTGGCCAATGCCCTTCGACAGATCATGGGTACTAAGACCACCATCTATGTGGAAAGCGATATGCTGGGAGCTGCCCGCAGCGTGTGTCAACATACGACCGGCATTGTCTGCATCCTCGGCACAGGCAGCAACTCTTGCCTTTACGATGGAGACAGGCTTCATCCTGGCAATCCAGCGTTGGGTTACATTTTGGGCGATGAAGGCAGTGGAGCCTACATTGGCAAACGGCTCGTGGGCGACATACTCAAGCACCAACTGCCAGAGGACATACAGCAACTCTTCTTTGAAGAAATCCAGGAGACCCAAGCCTCCATCATCCAGAAGGTCTATCGTGCTCCCCTACCCAACCGCTTCCTTGCCTCCCTCAGTCCTTTCTGTGCCAGGCATCGCGAGCATCCTGCCATTCACCAGTTCCTCCTCGACTGCTTCCGCCAGTTTTTCCTGCGCAACATCCTCACAGCCTCATGGAGCCATGAGGCCAAAACGCTGCCCATCCACTTTGTAGGCAGCATCGCCCACCACTACCAGCAGGAACTTCACGAGGTAGCCAACTCACTCGACCTTCATATTGGCCACATCGTGCAAGCCCCCCTCCAAGGAT
>JBGUMY010000394.1:0-3806 GCA_045117095.1 Bacteroidaceae bacterium
CCGCGGGGGTCTTTTCTCGTTTTCGGGAGTCCCGAAAGTCTGCCGAAGGGGTCTATTCTCATTTTCGGGAGTCCCGAAAGCCTGCCGCGGGGGTCGTTTCTCATTTTTACAGTCTGTAAAAGTCCGCCGCGGGGATCTGCCTGTTCATATTTATCTCGGTTTGGTTATACTGAAGAACATGGCGTAGAGCACGGGGATGAAAACAAGGACAATGATTGTGCCTGCTATCAGTCCCCCATGATGTTGGATGCCATGGAGGAAAACCTTGGTTTTAGAATCGGGGGTACATTGGAAGTCATACGGGAGAAGATGGAGGGAGTGTAAATCTCCGATATTTCACAAATCCACACTGAAAAAATCATATAAATCATATCATCATTGTGGTCAAAAGCGTATTTAATTGGTTTCAAAATTGGTCAATCGGATAGAAAGTCGTAACTTTGCAGCCGATTTAAACAAACGTAACTAAAGATATGAATATTTCATTAGAGAACATTGACAAGGTGAACGCGGTGATGACTGCCGTGGTGGAACCTGCCGACTATACGGAGAAGTATGAGAAGGCTATTAAGGACGCAAAGAAGAAAATGAACATGCCTGGTTTCCGTCCTGGCATGGTGCCTGTGGGCTTAATCAAGAAGCAGTTTGGTGTGAGCATCCTCGCTGACGAGGTGAACAAGCTGTTGCAGGATGGTCTTTTCAATTATATCCGCGAGAATAAGATCAATATGCTGGGTGAGCCTCTGCCCACTGAGGATAACAACAAGGTGGACCTGAAGGAGGGCGAGAGCTTCACGTTCAAGTTTGAACTGGCGATTGCTCCTGAGTTTGAGGTGTCGCTGTCGACGCAGGATCAGGTGGCCTACTACAACGTGGATGTGACAGACCAGATGGTGGAGAACCAGGTGGAGATGTATCGTCAGCGTGGTGGCAAGTATGAGAAGGTGGACGCTTATGAGGACAACGACATGATCAAGGGTGTGATCACTGAACTGGATGTGGAGGCTCCTGTGACGGCTGAGGATGTGGTGATGCTGCCTAAGTATTTCAAGAACGATGACCAGAAGAAGCTCTTCGAGGGTGTGAAGATGAACGATATCGTGACTTTCAACCCATCGGTGGCTTACGACAACAATGAGGCTGAGCTGACTTCGCTGCTGAAGGTGGAGAAGGCTGATGCGCTGAACCATAAGGGTGAGTTCAACTTCCAGATTACGGAGATTACTCGTTTCGTGCCTGGACCTTTCAATCAGGAGCTGTTCGACACGGTGTTCCCTGGTGGCGAGGTGAAGACGGAGGCTGATTTCCGTGCGAAGGTGAAGGGGCTGATCAGCGACCAGTTCAAGAAGGACAGCGACTATAAGTTCATGCTCGACATGCGCAAGTATGTGACTGAGAAGGTGGGCAAGCTGGAGTTCCCAGAGGAGAAGCTGAAGAAGATCCTGTTGGCCAACACGGGCGATCAGGAGAAGGTGGATGCTCAGTTCGACAAGAGCATTGAGGAACTGACTTGGCATCTGATCAAGGAGAAGCTGGTGGAGCAGAATGAGATCAAGGTGGACGATGAGGATGTGAAGAATATGGCGAAGGAGGTGACTCGTATGCAGTTTGCTCAGTATGGCATGATGAACATCCCTGACGAGTATCTGGAGAACTCTGTGAAGGAGATGCTGAAGAAGCGTGAGACGGTGGATAACCTCATCGACCGCTGCATCGAGGTGAAACTGGGTGCTGCACTGAAGGAGAAGGTGACGCTGAAGGAGAGCACGGTGAGCGCTGAGGAGTTCAACAAGATGTTCGCATAAAAAGGAACTTTGAAAGATTTTATAAAAAAAGTGGTGAGAATTTTTGTTCTTACCACTTTTTTTCGTACCTTTGAATTCCGAAAGGTTTTCAATAGACTAATTTAACGGTTTTTTATGATACAAGATTTTAGAAAATTTGCTACTAAGCATTTGGGAATGAGCAGTATGGTGCTCGACGATGTGGTGAAATCACAGGCTGGTTATCTGAACCCTTATATTTTGGAGGAAAGGCAACTGAATGTCACTCAACTGGACGTTTTTTCACGTTTGATGATGGATCGAATCATTTTTTTAGGTACCGAAGTGAATGATTATACGGCTAATGTGCTGCAGGCGCAGATGCTCTATTTGGACAGCGTGGACAGCGCAAAGGATATCAGCATCTATATTAACTCGCCTGGCGGTAGTGTGTATGCCGGTTTGGGCATCTACGACACCATGCAGTTCATCAACAGCGATGTGCAGACCATCTGCACGGGAATGGCTGCTTCGATGGCAGCAGTGCTGCTGGTGGCTGGCAAGGAAGGCAAGCGCAGCGCATTGCCTCACAGCCGCATCATGATTCATCAGCCGATGGGTGGTGCGCAGGGTCAGGCCAGTGACATCGAAATCACGGCTCGTGAGATTCAGAAGTTGAAGAAGGAACTTTATACCATCATCAGCGACCACAGCCATCAGCCTTTCGACAAGGTGTGGGCCGACAGTGACCGTGACTACTGGATGACCGCTGAAGAGGCTAAGGAATATGGCATGGTGGATGAAGTGCTGACGAGAAAAGGATAATATAATAATAGTAGAAGGTAAAAAGTGGCAAAGATGAATAAATGCTCGTTTTGTGGTGCAAAGGAAAACGAGGTAAAGGTGCTGGTGTATGGTCTTGATGGGTACATCTGCGAGAACTGCGCAGAACAAGCTGCCAAGATTGTGCACGAGGCGCTGGAGAAGAAACAGCAAGACAAGAAATTGAAGGACTTGCCGAAACCAAAGCAAATCAAGGCGTATCTTGACCAGTATGTGATTGGGCAAGATGCGGCCAAGATTGCCCTTTCGGTGGCTGTCTATAACCATTACAAGCGTCTGAACCATCGTGGTGAGACGGATGATGTGGAACTGGAGAAGTCGAACATCATCATGGTGGGCAGCACTGGCACAGGTAAAACGCTCTTGGCGCGTACCATTGCGAAGATGCTGTTGGTGCCGTTTGCAATGGTGGATGCGACCGTACTGACTGAGGCTGGCTATGTGGGTGAGGATGTGGAGAGCCTGTTGGCACGTCTCTTGCAGGCAGCTGATGGCGATGTGAACTTGGCAGAAAAGGGTATTGTGTTCATTGATGAGATAGACAAGATAGCCCGTAAAGGCGACAACCCCAGCATTACGAGAGACGTGAGTGGTGAGGGTGTGCAGCAAGGATTGCTGAAACTCTTGGAAGGTAGCATCGTGAACGTGCCTCCACAGGGTGGCAGAAAGCATCCAGAGCAGCAGTTCATCCAGGTGGATACCCGCAACATCCTCTTCATCTGTGGTGGTGGCTTCGATGGTATCGAAAAACGTATCGCCCAACGTCTGAACACCCATGTGGTGGGCTTTGACGCCTCACGCAATGCGGCGAAGATAGACAAGGCAAACATGATGCAGTATATTGCGCCGATGGATTTGAAGTCCTTTGGTCTGATTCCTGAAATCATTGGTCGTCTGCCTGTCTTGACCCATCTCGAGCCCCTTGACCGCACGGCGTTGCGTTCCATCCTGACCGAACCCAAGAACTCAATTGTGAAGCAATACATCAAGATGTTTGAGATTGATGGCGTCAAACTGAAGTTCGAGGATGAGGTCTTGGATTATGTGGTGGACAAGGCCGTCGAATTTGGGCTTGGCGCACGAGGGTTGCGCTCACTGATTGAGGTGGTCATGATGACCCCCATGTTTGAGGTTCCATCTACAGGTTTGAAGGAATAGGTGGTGACATTGGATTTTGCTCGTAAACAGGTGGAAAATGCA
>JBGUMY010000395.1:0-2669 GCA_045117095.1 Bacteroidaceae bacterium
CCAAGATGGGATTGGCTGTAGTGCGTGGTTTGCAAGGCGCACAAGGCAACGAGCAGGTGGCGTATGGCAGCAAGGGACAATACAGAAAGCTGTTGGCCTGTGCCAAGCATTTCGCCGTACATAGCGGTCCTGAATGGAATCGCCATCAGTTCAACATCGAACTGCTTCCTGAGCGTGATTTATGGGAGACCTATCTGCCAGCTTTCAAGGCATTGGTACAGGAAGGTGATGTGCAGGAGGTGATGTGTGCCTACAACCGTTTCGATGGTGAACCATGTTGTGGCAATTCCCGTCTGCTCAGCGACATCCTCCGCAAGGAATGGGGATTCAAGGGACTGGTGACCAGCGACTGTTGGGCTATTGATGACTTCTGGAAGAAGACGAATCACGGCACTTCAGACTCCAAGGAATCGGCCATTGCAACGGCTGTTATTGCTGGTACAGATGTGGAATGCGGTGGTGCTTTCCATAACCTGACCGATGCGGTGGCACAAGGAAAAATCACGGAAGAGAAAATCAACGAGAGCTTGCTCCGACTGCTGAAAGCCCGTTTCGAGTTGGGCGACTTCGACAGCGAAGACCTCGTTCCTTGGCAGAAGATTGGTCCTGAAGTCATTGCCAGCGATGCACACCATCAGATAGCCCTCGATGCTGCTCGTCGCAGCATTGTCCTGCTCCAAAACAAGCAGAACATCCTGCCGTTGGCCAAAGACACAAAGGTGGCTGTCATCGGACCGAATGCCAACGACTCGGTGATGATGTGGGGTAACTACAACGGATTCCCTCGCCACACTGTCACCATCCTCGAAGGCATCAAACAAAAAGGGCAGGTGGTCAGTTATCTGAAAGCCTGTGAACTCGTACAGAATATGGGACGTCGGCAACGGAGAAACAACGATGGACCTGCCATCGACTACGGTCACGACGACGCCTTGCAAGTGAAGAATGAAGATGCAGCCAACACGACTTCCAAAGATATCCTCAATGGCGTGAAGGATGCCGATGTCGTAGTGTTTGTAGGGGGTATCTCACCCCGTTTGGAAGGCGAGGAGATGCGCGTCACTCTACCTGGTTTCAGAGGTGGCGACCGCACCAGCATCGAACTGCCACAGACTCAGCGAGACGTACTGAAACTGCTGCACGACGCAGGCAAGAAAATCATCTTTGTCAACTGCTCTGGCAGTGCGATGGCATTGGTGCCTGAGACCATCACATGTGATGCCATCGTCCAGGCATGGTACGGCGGCGAAGCAGGTGGAGAGGCATTGGCAGATGTGCTGTATGGCGACTGCAACCCCACAGGCAGACTACCCATCACCTTCTACCGCAGCACTGACCTACTCCCCGACTTTGAGAACTACGAGATGAAGGGTCGCACCTACCGCTATATGAAAGATGCCCCCCTCTGGTACTTCGGCTACGGACTCAGTTACACGACGGTTCGTTATGGCGCTCCAACCTACAAGAACCACATGGTCAGCGTCAGCCTCACCAACACTGGCAACCGTCCCACCGAGGAACTCGTACAGGTCTATCTCAACAAGGAAGGCGACACCGATGGCCCTCGTGCCACACTTCGAGCCTATCAGCGCATCCTCGTACCCGCAGGCCAAACCGTGCAGGCAGAGATTCCACTCCCACGCACCAGTTTCGAGTGGTGGAATCCCAACACCAACACCATGTGCATCACCGCAGGACGATACAACGTGATGGTGGGTTCCTCCAGCAATCCTGACGACCTCCAGACCATAGCCGTCACCCTCGAATAAACTCAACTACTCATTATATTAATATACTCAAGTTTCGCGGGCTCCACTTGTGTGAAGTTAAAGAAGTTAGAGGAGTTAAAGAAGTTATAGACGTATGTTTTGTACGACAGAAAATCCTTATCATCCCGCATGGTGGTATCGTCTTTAACTTCTGAGCGCAGCGGTAACTTCTTTAACTTCTGAGCGCAGCGATAACTTCCGAAACTTAAATTAATATACAACAACAATGAAGAAAATCATTTTCGTTTTGGCCACGTTGCTCACCATAGCAGCCTGCACCAACAACAAGCCCACAGAGGCAATGGAGAACCCAGAAACGTCTGTCGAAGAGGCGGACACCACCAGTGAACAAACAAAACAAAAGAACATGGAAGAAGTACAAGCTTTCTTGAAAGAGTGCAACGCATTCTTCATCGCCACAGTCGATGGCGACCAGCCCCACGTGCGTCCTTTCGGCGTGTCAGAGATTATCGATGGCAGACTCTACATCATGACAGGCAAAGTGAAAGACGTCTATAAGCAGATGGCAGCCAACGGCAAGTTCGAAATCTGTGCCCTCAAACCCTCTGGAAGCGAGTGGATTCGCATCTGCGGCACCCTCGTCAACGACGATGCTCTCGCTGTGAAGACCGAGTTCCTGGAGCGCAACCCCAGCCTGAAGTCCATGTACAAGGCAGATGATGACAACATCGCCGTACTCTACATCACCAATGGTTCCGCCCGCCTCTGCTCCTTCGCCGCACCCGAACGCAAAATCAAATTCTGACCATCCCATCCTCCCCAAAGAAAGAAGCACACCCGTTTGGATGCGCTTCTTTCTCATAAATCCCCAAAATCTGCCGATTTATCGGCGTAGTTCACTACACCGCTGCGCGGTAGATTGAGAAGATTTGAAAGATT
>JBGUMY010000396.1:0-3699 GCA_045117095.1 Bacteroidaceae bacterium
CAAGAAACTGATTGGCAAAATCACCCAATAACGTATGTACCGTGCTGGTTGATGGTTTGAACTTGGCGATGAAATGGTTGAACGGTGATTCACCCCACCCCTTGATGCAACCCGTCACGCTGGTGGTATCGAGCAGAAAGTCGGGTTCGACCACAATATATAAAGGATGATAGACGCCCTCATTGTCGATGGTGAATGAGAGCGCATTGAACTGCATGCCCACCTTCAGCAACTGTGCCGCCTGCTGCGTGTGCTGATTCGAGGTCACATCCACACGGAAGAGTTCATCAGAAGGCATCTCACAAGACAAAGCATAGATGTAAGGTTCATCAATATGATCGACCATGAAGCGGATGCGACGTTGACGAGCAACATGCACAATCCGTTCGCGCGGCACAGGCAACGCCTCCACATCAGGCAATCTACCTACCAACGCAACTGGAATCTTGGTGTTGGTGAAATGCGATAACGCCTCCACAAATATACGTACATCCACTAAAAACGTGTGCTCATCGACCTCCATCCCCAAATGGGAGACCTGACGAGCACGCCATCGAAACGAATCTACCCCATGCAAAGGATAATTCGTCAGTCGGCAAACAACTTGCAGACGAGAGAAGAAATCATTGTATTCGGCAGGCAGATGCTCTGTCTTCTCAATGCACACACGATGCAACGTATCGTAGAAATAACGATACTTTTGTTTCTGTGTCTGCTCAGAGAAGAAGACTTCCTGAACCTCCTGCCAAACGCTGTCCATCATGCATTCAACTGTCCTACAATCTCGCTGACAGACTTGCAAGCATGCTGGTCGAGCCACTCATTGATGCCCTCTGCCACCTTCACCGTCACAGCAGGATCAATAAAATTGGCTGTACCAATCTCAATAGCAGATGCCCCTGCCAAGAAGAATTCGATGGCATCGTGAGCATTCATGATACCACCCAATCCCACCACAGGAATGTTGACTGCCTTGGCCACTTGCCACACACATCGCACAGCCACAGGTTTCACAGCTGGCCCCGACATACCACCTGTAGCGATGCTCAACACAGGCTTGCGCTTCTCTATGTCAATCACCATACCCATCAGCGTATTGATGAGCGAAACGGCATCAGCGCCTGCATCCTGCACAGCCAATGCTATATCTGCAATCGAGGTAACATTAGGTGAAAGTTTCACAATCAATGTCTTATGACACTTCTCTCTTACAGCCTTCACAACAGCAGCAGCACCTTCTGTGGTCACACCAAATGCCATTCCTCCCTGCTTCACATTGGGACAGGAGATGTTCAGTTCAATGGCAGGAATCTGCTCCAACGCATCAATACGAGCCGCACATTCCGCATAATCTTCGAGCGACGAACCACTCACATTCACAATCATGTTGGTACGGATATCCTTGATTTCAGGATAGATGTGCTCGCAGAAATAATCCACACCCTTGTTCTGCAAACCCACACAATTGAGCATGCCACTCGCCGTCTCCACCATTCGAGGGTAATCATTACCCTCACGATGATGAAGCGTGGTACCTTTCACGATGATACCACCAATGTCTTCAAGGTTAACGAAATCAGCAAATTCAACACCATAGCCAAATGTGCCTGAAGCTGTCATCACGGGGTTCTTCATGCTGAGACCCGCAATCTTTGTCCTTAAATCTGCCATAACCTATACCTCCCAATTTAATTCGTTAACATCAAACACGGGGCCTTCCTTGCACACACACACATTGCCCTTCACCGTCTTCTCCACACAACACAGACAAGCCCCCAATCCACATGCCATCATATTTTCGAGGCTCACCTCGCAAGGCGTGTTCGTAGCCTTCGCGTATCTGGCCACGCTCATCATCATAGGCTTGGGGCCACACACGGAAATGCGGTCGAACTTGTCAATATTTAATAATGTGTGTTGCGTCACAAAGCCTTTCTCACCTTCAGAACCATCTTCTGTGGTCACATACACAGGGGCGATAGCCTTGAATAAGTCCTGTTCCAAAAGGTCACTTTTGCTACGTGCACCCAACAAAAATACAGGTTCTGCTCCATGCTCCTTCAGATACTTTCCATAGTCGAGCAAAGGAGCCACACCCACGCCACCACCAACCAGCAGCACTTTCTCGCCCAGTTTCTGCACAGGCGAAAAGCCATTGCCCAAGGGGAAAACGAGATTGAGCGTATCGCCCACTTTCAGTTCAGCAAGTTTGTGTGTGCCCTCACCCACTTTCTTGATGAGCAGCCACAACTCGTTTTTCTCCCTATCCACATAGTTGATGGAGATGGGACGACGGAGAAAAGTCTTCGGACTTCCCTCCACTTTGACCTCCACAAACTGACCAGGGAGGCATTCTGGAAGAGGTTCCGTGTCCGTCAGTTTCAACAGTACATACCATTCATGCGGAAACTCGACCTCCTTCACTTTCAAATCTTTTACGTACTTCATTTTATTCTTTTTAAATACGGCCGTATTCTTGAGCAAAATTACACATCCTCTTAAATTCCCCATGCAGCAGGATTGCACTCCTTCTCCAACGGCTTCTCCTGCTTGTCGTCCAACCGATAGAAAAAGTCCATGCCCGTCTCCTTCTCCACCTGATCCACAGAAACGGCATAGTCGCGCATATCACCACTACAAGCCTCGTTGGGATAGATGAAACCTATCGCCTTAGGAACACGCCCCAACGTGAGCAGCACCTTGAAGAAACGGTCTGGTACTGCTATCTTCATGTTCTTGCGCTGTCCGATAGTCTTAGGCGTTTTCTTGTCAAAGATAGGGCCACAACAGATATACAGCGTTCCATAGTTCTTTGCCCACGAACGGCATTGCACCTCCAAATCATTCCAAGCTCCTGTGTTCAGATTATGGTCTTGCGGACAGATATTCGTCATCAGAAACGACTCTTCCATCGCCTTTTGAGTGTTCTTATTGTCACCAGCAGGGCACATGTGACCTCTATCATACCCAGAGCCATTGTAGTCGTAGAAATCCACCCTCGAACGTTCACCCATCGCATTATCAGCATAGAATTTGTTTGTGCGCTGCACCTTTCCATTCGCACGCTTGCTCGTCAGGTTCCAGCACACATAGTTAGGACACAGCGTCTGAACATTATAAGAGATGATGAACTGCGACTTGAACATGATCATCTCACTCACTTTCGTCAGTTGGGCTGGCTGCTCCAAATTCTCGTAAGGAGTTTGTGAAAGTCCTTCCTCTGGCGCTTCTATCCTCTGTCTTTCATCCTCAAAATTGGCAATCTTCTCGGCCTCCTCCTCAGCAAAAGTAGCATTGCGTTCAGCGCTACTCACCACAACTGCCTGCCCATTCACTTCCGCAGGCAATTTGTCACCCATGTTACCACATGACCACAACTGATTAACTCCTGCCACCACACCTGTCAGTGCGAGGCAAGTCAGTAAAATTGATAACGGTTTTCTGGTTGGTTTCATCTATTTTTCGTATTTTCTTCATTTTCCTTGCAAAGTTAGGGAAAATAAGTGAAAAAGTTTTTGCAGAGTAAAAAAAAAGCACTACCTTTGCATCGCTTTTAACAAAAGGCACTGTCTTTTTGCTATTTGCCTTGCCGAATTGGCTCAGTTGGTAGAGCAACGCATTCGTAATGCGTGGGTCGGCGGTTCGAGTCCGCCATTCGGCTCAAAACAGGCCTCCTCCCATCACGGAGGGGGCTTATTT
>JBGUMY010000397.1:0-2664 GCA_045117095.1 Bacteroidaceae bacterium
GACCCACTACGCAGGGATGAAACTCCGTTACCTCATCAAGCAGAACGGACTTTTCCTGCAGGGTGGGGTCAAGTATGTACATGGCGCTCCTAACTACAACGACCTGCAGGTCACGCCCGAAATAGGCTACTGCTACTTCCTCAATCGTCATCTTACGATTGAGCCCTCTCTCTACACCGACATCTCCACCAACAACTTCTCTGAGTACACCAAGGTGGGTGTGAAACTCGGACTTGCTTGGTATTTCGAAAACGATAAAAAACCATCCGACTATGTTAAGCGTAGAAGAACTCAATGATCGACTCATCGACCTCGCCTTTGCTGAAGACATTGGCGATGGTGACCACACCACGCTTTGTTGCATTCCTGCCGATGCTTACGGAGAAAGCAAACTCCTCATCAAGGAAGAGGGCATCTTCGCTGGTGTGGAGATAGCCAAGGAAGTGTTCCGTCGCTTCGACCCCACAATGGAGGTGGAAGTGTATATTGAGGATGGTGCCCATGTGAAGCCTGGCGACATCGTCATGTCCGTCAAGGGTAAGGAGCAGAGTCTGCTACAGACCGAGCGACTGATGCTCAATATCCTCCAGCGCATGAGCGGCATCGCCACCATGACCCACAAGTATCAGCAGGCACTTATCGATGCTGGCACCAAGACCCGTGTGCTCGACACCCGCAAGACCACCCCTGGCATGCGTATGCTCGAAAAGGAAGCTGTCAAGATTGGTGGTGGCATGAACCACCGCATCGGCCTCTTCGACATGATTCTCCTCAAGGATAACCATATCGATTTCTGCGGAGGCGTTCACAATGCCATCAGCCGTGCCAAGCAGTACTGCAAGGATCACAACAAGGATCTTAAGATTGAGTGTGAAGTGCGCAATTGGAAGGAGTTGGACGAGGCTCTTGCCGAGGGTTGTGACCGCATCATGTTTGACAACTTCACCCCTGAGGATACAGAGAAGGCTGTGAAGATTGTGGCAGGTCGTGCAGAGACCGAATCCTCTGGCGGTATCACCTTCGACACCATGATTCCATACGCCAAGGCTGGTGTCGATTTCATCTCCTTCGGTGCCTTGACCCACTCCGTCAAGGGTCTCGACATGAGTTTTAAGGCCGCAGGAAGCGACAAACTCATTATCAAGTGATGATGCCTTGGGGCATAGTCTTCTTATTGTTTTGATGCTATGGGCATTCGTACCCATAGCCAGCGGGGAATGAGCCGCCAGAAGAAGACGAGGAGGCGGTAGCGCCAGTCAATGGTGATGATGGAGCGGTTGCGACGGATGCCTTGAGCGATAGACAGCGCCACCTTGTGTGGGTCGAGCTGGAATGGATAGTGGTGACCATCGGCAAGGAGGGGGGTACGGACGAATCCAGGACGGATGTCGTGCAGATGGATGTGTCGGATGTCTCGAATGCGGCAGAGCTGGGTGAGACATTCAAGGTAGTGAGTGTTGTAGCGTTTGGTGGCAGAGTAGGCTGGGGCAGCGCCAAGTCCGCGTGTGCCCGCTATGCTGCTGATGATGGCGAGATGAGCCTCTCGGTCAGGATGCTCCACAAAGTAATGAAAAGCTGTATCAACCATCTGCGTGAAGCCAGTGACGTTGGTAGCGACAGTGGCCATCTCCTTGTCAATGTCCAGTGAAGGGTTCTGATGGCCGATGCCGGCACTGTGAAAATAGAGATCCATGCCGCCCGTCTTGCCAATCAGCGTGAGGAGACGACGAGGGGCATCCGCTTGAGTGATGTCGATGCATTCGGTGGCAACGACATCAAGGTTTTTGCTCTGAATCTGTTGTAGCCGGTCTTGCCTTCGACCAGCGATGCCCACCTGCCATCCTTGGGAGGTGAGCACCTTGACGAGTTCGAGTCCGATGCCAGAGGTGGCACCGATGATGATGGCTTTTTTCTGCGGTTCGCTCATGGCTTTTCCTTTTTAGTGGTTGCAAAGATAGGGCTTTTCTTTGAAACTACCAATCTGCCAGCCTTTTTTTCGCGATGTCGATGAAATATTGGTGAAGCCGTGTGTCGTTGTCCAGTTCGGGATGGAAGGCTGTGGCAAGCTGGTGCCCCTGCTGCGCTGCGATGATGTGGCCATCCACTTTGGCCAGCACTTGACACTGGTCGCTCAACACATTTTCTATATATGGGGCACGGATGAAAGTCATGGGCACTTTGTCGCCAATGCCTTCGACGCTGCCAACGGTGTGGAAACTTCCGAGTTGTCGGCCATAGGCGTTGCGGAGCACTTGGATGTCCATCGTGCCGAGGTGATCGGTCGAGAGGAGAATCATGCCAGCACAGGTGCCAAAGACGGGAAGCCCGTCGTGGATAGCTTGTCGGATGGGTTCGAGCAGGCCGAGCTGGGAGAGCAGATGCATCTGCACCGTGCTCTCTCCCCCAGGCAAGATCAGCCCATCCTTGGGTTGTAGCCAGTCAGCGAGCTGACGTATCTCGAAGGTCTCGATGCCCAACCGCTGCAACATCTGCTCATGCTCTATGAATGCCCCCTGCAGGGCTAAGACAGCAATTCTCATACTTCCATTCTTCTACTTCCCTCGTTCAGCCATTAAGAGTTCGATTTCCTGCTCGTTGATGCCCACCATGGCTTCGCCGAGGTCTTCGGAGAGTTCGGCCAGGAGTTTGGCATCTTGATAGTTG
>JBGUMY010000398.1:0-4918 GCA_045117095.1 Bacteroidaceae bacterium
AACCTGTTCCGATATTAAAAAATACTCAAAACATTGGTCACGACATAGGGAAAAAATAGAAAGCATTGTGAAAAAGTATATAGAAAAGGGCTTTATAAGCATAGACCCCCAATAGACCCCAATCAGACCTAACAGAGAAAGAATAACCACATAGATGGCTATCTGGTTGTATGACAGTCGGATATAGAAACGGCAAAAATATCTGATTGACAAAAAACAGACCCTATTGGGGAACACCAGAAAACCCCGAACTTTGCACCATCGAAAGATAAGAAGTACATCCAATGGCTTCCGAATTTCGAGGGTGCAATTTCTTTTTTGTGCTCTGAGATAATTCAATTATGTACAACGCCTAAAAAAGTAAGAACTATGGCAAAGATTTTAAGAGGGAGCGCAACGCTTTTTGAGGATGGCTCCTACGTTTTCAACCCGTATGAGGAGGGTTCCCGTGGAGGACTCTACCTTACCTTGTGCAACAGTCCGTTTGGGCAAATAAGGCTGTCGAAGAACAAAATCTATCTGTCTATATCTATGGAACGGAAAGATGGCTTGACGGCAATGAAACGGCTGCTCTTGCGTGATGCGATGGAATTGCTCGCAAGCTTGGAGAGCAAGAAAGTCATGGAACGCTATGCCCGAATCAAGGACAACCTGCCCGAGGACGAGGAAGAAGATGAGGGCGAAGTAGCCACGACGCCAAACGCCAAATAAGGAATAACCACAATACAAACACATTAATAGATTATGGAAAAGAAAACATTTTCTTATTACGAGAATGTGAAGAGTACGGAGGCTCAGAACCTCACTCTTCAAGAGCTCCTCGACAAAATGAGCGAGGAACAGATGAGAGCTAAGATTGACGCTACAGAGGCTGTCAAAGACCACAACGAGCGTCAGAAGTTGAAGCAAGAAACGCTGCCTGCCGTGAGCTGGATGGAGCAGTTTGCTGATGGCGCTCCCCACAAGGCTGGAACGGGCAAGATGACTGGCGTGGTGCTGAGCGATGCAGATGGATGCAACGCCGATGAGGTGTGGGCGCTCATCTCCGAAATGATACTGACCCATGAGCACGACTTTGACCGGATCATCCTTGGTGTGCATCGCACTCCATCGGGTGAAGGCATCCGCATTCTCTACCGTTGGTTGGAGGGTTGCAAGAGCATCCCTGAGTGCCAGGCCAAGATGGCTGAGTGGCTGGGTCTGGAGAATGATGACTCCACCAGCGACAGCAGCCGACTTTCTTACCTCGTGGACAAGAATCGCTGGTATTACATGGCCTACGAGGCATTGGAGGAAGACCTTTCGCACTTGGTACCAGAGAATGCCATCGAGGAAGGGAAGAAGTGGAAGCGTGAGCATCGGAAGAAGAAAGCCCCTCAATCCCCAAAGGGGGAGGGCTGTCGCAATGGGGGGCAGGAGGCAAAGGATTGTAAGTCAAATGCCGTGGCTGACACAAGTCCTGCTGATGCCACCCAGATAGAGTTTGCCAGGAAGGTGTTCGAACTCTGTGTGAAGGAGGCTGAATTGGTTGGCGTGCAGTTGGACAAGGATGGCTTCTGCCACAACAACCTCATGGCGGTGCTCAGCGTGGGTTTGTGCCAGATTGTGAAGAAGGATGCACTTCGGCTGGTGATAGCGGAACGGATGCCCAACTATGCTGGTTGCGATGACTGCGAGCGTCTGGTGGATGACTTCTACAACACCTACACGGAGCAGAACAAGCCCATGACCCAACGTATGCGCAGCATCATGGCGAAGGCGATGAAGCAGTTGAAGGTGCCGGCGGAGAAAGCTGTTGACACTGAACCTAACACACCGAAGGCTTGGGTGCCGCTGCCTGTGTGGCCTCCCATCGTCAGAGAGGTGGCTAAGTGTTTCCCGCCGATGTATCAGCCGATGGTGGTCTTCACGGCTTGTGTAGCCATCAGCATTTTGATGAGCCGTGTGAGGGCGAAGTATGCCGACAACAAGTTGCACCACGCCAACCTGATGCTATGCGTGGAAGGTGGTCAGAGTGGCAACAAGTCGTTCTGCAAAGACGCTTGGGAGATGCTGTTGGGTTGGCTTTTTGAAGAAGACCAAAAGCGACGTGTGCTTGAGGGGGATTGGGAACGTGAGTTGCGCAAAAAGAATGGTGCCGGCATCATGACCCAAGACATGCCTCAGTTGGTGGTGCGCACGGTGACTGCCTCCATCACCACCAAGAAACTCTTCGTACGTCTGCAACGTGCCTTGGGTCTGCATCTGTTCTGCTCGTGTGAGGAAATCGACTCACTGGTAAAGGCACAGAAATCGACGTGGAGCGAGAAGGGCGATCTGCTCAGATACTCGTTCGATAATGGCTTGGCAGGTTGTGACTCGGCCTTTGGCAGCGACAGCAGCATCATGGTGCCCATAAAGATGAGTAGTGTTTGGCTTGGCACCCCGAAGGCCGTGAATCGCTTCTACAAGGATTGTGAGGATGGATTGGTGAGCCGCACCATCTTCGAGATTCTGAATGACGGTTTCTCGCAGAAATGGACAGCCGACCAGAAGGCAACCCCCATGTCGGCAAAGACACAGGAAAAGCTGACTCGTCTGCTCCGCGAAATGGACAACCGCTATGCGCTGATGGCTGATGGAGCCACACCTGCACCCGAAACTGAGATACGCCTCGAATTCCTCAACAAGGCTTTGGAAACTTGGCTGGAGGAACAGCGTCTTAGAGCCATCAAGGAGGGTGACCATGCCCGCGACACCTTCCGCAAGAGAGCCTCGGTGAATGCCTTCCGTCTGGGCATGGTGGCGATGGTGTGCTATCTGATGACCAGCAAGAGTGTCGGCAGGAAGGAACGAGAAGAGGTGAAGCGCTTTGCCCTATGGTCGGCAGACAGAATCCTGACCAATGTGCTGGCGAAGTTTGGCGACCAATACAATGAGATGATTGCTCAAAGCGAAGCCGACCCCCAACCACGTCGCACCAAGACTGTCACACTCTATGAAAGTATGTCAGAAGAGTTTACGGTGGCCGACCTTCAGAAAGCAATGGCGTCACATGGCGTGAAACAACGTGAACGTGGCTTGCTCTTGGCTTGGCAACGGGCTGAACTCATCGAAAGATGTGATGACAACCACTATCGAAAAGTGAATCAAAAGAATAATCGTAAATCTAAAACATCAAAGAAGCAATGAGAATTTCAGGTACAATTACAAAGGTTGGCGAACTGCAACAAGGGGTCGCCAAGGAGTCAGGCAACGTGTGGTGCAACCGCAACATCACCGTGGCTTGGAACGAAGAGACGAAGTATAGCGATGGCAGGGTGAAAACTCACGAACAGGCTATGCTCATGACGCTGAAGGGTGACAATGCCCGCAACTTCAGTCTCGAAGTAGGAACCAAGGTGGAGGCACTGGTAAGCGTCAACGTGAACCACTACAATGATCGCGACTATCAGAATGTGTACTGCTCCAGCATCTACGTAAGGGCATAAAGCCATGCGCCAAAAGCGCCAAAAGCCAAAATGCCAAATAACAAAAGCAAACACCCGTGCAGCATCATCGCTACACGGGTGCTTCATATCTTTATGTCCTTTTCAAATTATTCTTTCCTTACCCCATAGGCATAAGCGATTTTGAATTATTCCACATTATTTCTTCTAAGAAAATCCAATGGGGAGATGACTGGAATCTCCGAGTATGGATAATCTTAAATCATCTTTATAGTCGAAGTCCTCCTCTGTGGCAGGGACTGCAGACAGCGCCTTGATGCGTGGACTGACGGTGATTTCTCTATGTTCTGATTTTTTCTCGCTGGTCAGTTGCTCGATGAAGACAAACAGACGTTGCAGAACACGCACATCTGTCTCGCGTTCCACCCTGTCCATAATCATTCCTCGCAAGCCACCTGCTGTAGGTGTTGACTGATAAATGAACACTGATTCTTCTGCTGTCATAATCCAATAGTCTTTTGTTTATAGTTGCAAAGGAACATCCTTTTCTCATTACTTCCAAAGGAAAACGATGAAAAATTCAATGTGGGATGGTGAAAACGTCTGTTCATCGGGTCAATGATCAAGCTTATGGAATAAAAATCATTTTTCTCTTTGTGTTGTCCTCATTTAATCGTATCTTTGCACAAAAATAATCATGGTATGGAACAACTGTCAAGAATCAATCAGGCTCAATATGAAGTACTGAACATGCTTTCCTGCATCAACAAGGAAGAGGATGTGATTGCACTGAGGACTGTGATTGCACAGTTTCTGAATACTCGTTTGCAGAATGAGATTGAACGTCTGTGGGACAATGGAACGCTCACAGAAGAAAAGGTTTCGGCGTGGAGCCAGGAACACATGCGCACGCCTTACAAAGAACGTGTATGACGCGATATGTTGTTCTTGACACAATTGCTTGTTGCAATCGCTTTCCCAGAGAAATCAATATTACAAAGTGTGGGAAGACTTTGTAATGGGCAAGTACGTGCTATGTGTATCGAATGAAATCCTTGAAGAGTATGAAGAAATCATCTCCTCACACATGTCACCCATCGCTGCCCGTCTGGCTGTAGAGACAATTCTTCGCGCCAACAATGTTTTCAGGGTTGATGCTCAGTTTCGGTTTAACCTCATTACGGCAGACTTGGATGATAATAAATTCGTGGATTGCGCCATCGTCGCAAATGCTGATTATATTGTATCGGAGGATAGCCATTTCAACATATTGAAATCCATACCTTTTCCTCATGTTGAAGTGAAAAGATTGCATGACTTTTACTTGGAACTTTGTGCTAAATCATAAGCATGTGTCTGGACTCTTGCCATCGCAATCCTCTGTGGCATCCTGATCTTCATATTTTGCTGGCCATCAATGGGTAGAACAAATAAGATATATCGGCGCAAACAAAAAGGATGATTTACCCCATAGGCATAAGCGATTGAAT
>JBGUMY010000399.1:0-5312 GCA_045117095.1 Bacteroidaceae bacterium
TGAAGACGCCCTATAATGAACAAACTGACGCGACCTTTTATGAAAACCCTACACCATACGGCGGTGAGATTATCATTGGAAACGGGAACTTTTCAATCATGTTTCCACAGGATGGTCATGCCTGCCAATATTGTGTGGGACAGTGTGAGTTGATAAAGAAAATTGTTGTAAAAGTAAATATTGAGAATAAATGAACATTCCAAAGATTGCTGCACTTGTTCCGATGAAAGGCCATTCAGAACGGGTGCCTCATAAGAACATCCGGCCATTGGCTGGTAAACCAGCCTGTCACTGGGTCTTGGAGAAATTGAGTGATTGTAAGTATATAGAGGAAATCATCGTTGATACAGACGACGAGGAGATTGCAGAGACAGTCAAGTGTTTTCCCAAAGTGAAGCTGTTAGAGCGTCCAGATTTCCTGAAAGGAGACATGGTGTCAATACAGCCTCTGATTGAGTATGACATCCAGCACAGTTCTTGTGACTTCTTCCTCCAAACACACAGCACCAATCCTTGTGTGGAACCAGAAACATACGTCAAGGCCATTGAGGCATTCTTCAGTCAGACAGAGCATGATGCCCTCTTTTCTGTGACAGAAATCAAGTCACGTTTCTACTGGCCTGATGGTCGTGGTATCAATCATGATCCTAAGCATTTGATTCGCACGCAGGATTTGGAACCCATTTACGAAGAGAACTCCTGCTTCTACTTATTCTCCCGTGAAACCAATGAGAAGGTGAAGAACCGCTTGGGTAGCAATCCTATGATGTATCCAATAGATGCGTTGGAAGCCGCAGACATTGACTATATGGATGACTTTTACTGGTGTGAGTTTCTGTTGAACAACAAATCGAAGAAATGAGCAACTTTGTTTTATTGTCACATGTTCTTAGACAGGATACCCCTTCATACGGAAACCGTGACAAGGTGATTATCCGTGTCAACTCCTCCATCAAGGCAGGGGAGACGGCCAATTCATCATGTCTTGTGCTCTCCAATAATCATATCGGTACACACATCGACGTACCAAGACACTTCTCTGTTGATGGAAAGCGCACCATTGATTATCCTATAGACGAGTATGTGTTCGAGAAATGCCAGGTCATAGATTTGCCGAAGAAGGAGGCCTGCCTGATAAGACCAAATGACATTGCAAATAACTCAATTG
Source organism: Bacteroidaceae bacterium (assembly GCA_045117095.1). GTDB lineage: Bacteria > Bacteroidota > Bacteroidia > Bacteroidales > Bacteroidaceae > Minthosoma. The sequence goes on from JBGUMY010000399.1 coordinate 1,169, forward strand.
ACCCAGATGTGGAGTTGTTATTGATTCGCACAGGTTATGAGGCGCTGCGTGATCAAGATGTCTACTGGAATGATAATCCAGGACTGGCTCCAGAATTAGCGGACTATTTGAGAAGAACATTTCCCAAACTGCGGTGTGTCGGTTTTGATTTCATCTCTGTCACATCGTGGAAATATCGGGTAGAAGGGAAACTTGCTCACAAAGCGTTTCTTGCCCCAGATAATGGTGAAAGGGAAATCTGGGCAATTGAGGACATGTCATTGAAGGATGCTCCTGCCGATTTGAAGCGGGTGGTGGTGGCACCATTGATGGTCGAGGACGGCAATGGGACATCTGTGACCGTAATAGCAGAATATTAAACAATACAGATATGCTGAACAATACATTAAGAAAGAGAATCAAGGCGGGGGAACTGACGCTTGGTTCATGGATTACCATTGGGCATCCCAATGTGGCTGAGATACTTGCAAATGCAGGATTTGACTGGTTGGTGATTGATATCGAGCACAACCCCATTGACATATCAATGGTGCAGACACTCATCACGACAATCCAATCAAAAGGTGTAGCAGCGTTTGTGCGTGTCAGCAAGAATGAAGAAGTGGTCATCAAGCATGTGTTAGATGCAGGTGCAGACGGCATTATCGTACCAATGGTTTGCTCGAGGGCAGATGCCATTCAGGCAGTGGACTATGCCAAATATCCTCCCATTGGAAAGAGAGGTGTGGGGCTTGCTCGTGCACAACAATATGGAACAGGATTTGACATCTACAAGAAGTGGGTGTCTGAAGACCTCGTGGTGATTGCCCAAATAGAACACATTGATGGCATTAATAATCTTGAAGAGATCATCAGCGTAGATGGCATCGATGGCACTATCATTGGCCCATACGATCTTTCAGGTTCAATGGGTATGCCAGGTGAGTTTGACAAGCCTGTGGTGAAAGAGGCGTTGAAGCGTTATATTGACATTTGCCAGAAGTATAAATTCCCCATGGGATTTCATGTGGTGAATACAGATCCCGCCAAGATTCAGGAAAAGATAGACGAAGGTTATCGCTTTATCGCCTACGGGACAGACTTCCTGTTTATGGGAGACACATCAGCAAATGGGATGGATATTCTCAGAAAAATGTAAGAAGTTCTATAAAAGTGATATCGGATGAACGGGTATATCAATCAAATCTATAAGACATTCACACAATATGGATTTCAAGTCTTAATGTTACGTTCTTGGAATTATACTTTATTCAAGTTAAAACGTTTATGTTCTTCACATGATTATGAGAATGATAGACGTTTCGCAAAGATAAAAGGAAAGTATATTGGTAAACGTATTTTTATTCTCGGTAATGGACCAAGTCTGAATCAGATGCCCCTTTATCAGTTGAAGGATGAATATACAATGTGCTTCAATCGATTTCCGTTGATGTATGAGCGCGTAAATTGGAAACCAAACTTCTATGTCGTTACGGACGATTTGCTCCTAAAAGACATGGGAGAAGAAATCAACAAGACAACAGGAGATGTAGAATATTCATTCTTTCCAGATTTGCATCCGTCGAACCTTAATGTGAAAAAGGTTATCAAGCAAAGAGAAAATGTATTATGGGTACATGTTGACAAACCAGAGTTCTCAGACCAGATGCCGGCATGTGGAATTAATAAGACTGTCGTGAATGCCGGCATCCAAATAGCTGCATGGATGGGATTCCGCGAGATTTATTTATTAGGAGTGGATATGACCTTTGGTGAGCAGAAAATAAAAAAGGGAAATTCTCGTAATTGGCAAGCTCAGGGTGACGACCCGAACCACTTCGACCCACGCTATTTCAACGCAGGAAGGAAATATCACAATCCCATGGTAGGGGAAATGTTGGAAAAATTTGAACAATGCAGAGATTTCTTTGAACCCCGAGGCGTAAAAATATACAATGCAGGATATGGCGGCAAATTAGAAGCGTTTGAAAGAAAAGACTTTGACGAGTTGCTATCATTGTCCGATAATCAGAAAGAAGAATTATTTTTGGGAGCCATTCATCAGTCGAATCCCAATATGAAGCTATCGGATTTCATCCCTTATAAAGAGAATCTTAAAGATGCGGACTTTTATCTCCCTACTGAAGATGGCATCAAGTTGATAAAGGAATATATAACGACCCACATACCTTTTGGACCATTCCAAGGTATGTACTATTTCATGATGCGTAATAATAGTAATGCTGTAACTGTTCGGTGAACCCCATCTTATCAAGTTGACAGTTGAAAGTTGACAGTATTTTTAATGGTTAATGGTTATAGGTTATGGGTTATTGAGGGGAGTGAGGAATGAGGAGTGAGGAATGATGAGTTAATAGTTGAGAGTTGAGGGTATAGAGTTTAGAGTGTAGAGTTCTTGAATGGTTATTGGCTTATCAAGTTGAGAGTTGACAGGTGATAGTTGATAGTTGAAGACACTTTTGTCACACAGATGACACGGATTGTTTTTATCAAAACTGTACACCCACAATGTTATCTACAATTTTTCGTACAACCATCTCGAAAAAATCATCTTTGATATAGTTGTTGTACCTGTTTATCACATCTTCCACATAAAAATCCTTCACAATGTGCGTGATAAAATATGACTGTTTCGAGAGGGGTTTGGACAGCCACTCGGCTTGAATTGGCAAAGTGAGCTCCGGATAATGGTTCTTGGAGGAAATTAAAACGGCATAAAACATCCCCTCTTCATAATCTTGCAACTCGTCTCGGGAGAGAACCAGCGCCATGTGTGGAAGAACACGCCCATCTGGCAAATCAAAGGGCACCTCTACAATCTCTCGTTGATGTACTTTCGCTACAGCCATTTCTCAATGCCTTTTATTGTGCGATGTGACATGTGACGGACTGCATTGCCATAATCCGCTTTGGTAAGGAAAGATAAGTCCGGATGTTCCACCTCATCCCACGAAGGAAGCCCTTCCAATGCCTTCTCAAGTTCCTCATCGTTGAGTCTATGGGATGTGGAGGGTACACGCAATGCTTGCGTCGTGGACACGAATCGCTGATTCTCCTCTATAAAGCTCTGCGCCTGAAACGCCAACCATGTTTGAAGAGCATTCCAATCGATATCATGCCCATGAGCATTGACTGGTACATGAACCACACATTCAGTTGCACATGTTGGTGCAATGGATTCACCTGCCATGTTTTGAACTTCAGGTTCTTGTGCCTTTTTTATATAGTCTGTATCCATATCTGGAGTTGTTGCGGTCAAATATAAATAGTCTAATGTCTTATATTCAAGATTTCGATAAGAAATCGTGTACAAAGATACGAACTTTCCTTCAAAACTATAATGAGTTGGGGCAGGTTTTTTGATATAATCTCACTAATTGGGGGAAAATTTTGAGAAAAGCACGAATTATGAACGTCATAAGAACAATCATTTAATTATACAAATTTGCGTTACGCATTTTTGTATAATTTTACAGAAATAAGAAAAATATGGCAAGGAAATTGAGAACGAAGGGAACTTCGGGGGGGTGTATCATGTGCTGATGGAGGGTACTCGTGACACGGAACTGTTCCGTGACGAGGAGGACTATCGGCAGTTCATGGAGATGCTGGAGCACCAGATGGAGGAGGCTGACGGGGAGGATGGCTGTTCGGATGGACCGGACTTCACCCTCTATGCCTACTGCCTGATGCCGAAGTGCTTCCACCTGCTGCTGAAGGAGGAGAAGATGACGGTGAGCAGGGCACTCTCGAAATTGAGCTGTGCGTACAGCAGCTATTTGAACAACAAGTACGGGAAGAGCGGGACGAGCTACCGCGACAGGTTCCACAGCGAACCGATAGATGACCCTGAACGGTTGGACATCGTGATGCGACATATCCATCAGGCTCCATTGGCTCTGGAGGGTGTTACCTATCTGGATGACTATCCCTACAGCAGCTGGCATGAGCATGTGGGCATAAAGAGTGAGTTGCCCTCGATATGCACCATGCCTGAGGCATACATGGATCTCTCCAGAGAAGAGCGGAGGGAATGGTTAATGAAGGCATTGCCGGAGGGCACTGAATGTCTGGAACCGAAGGCGTTCAGGTTGCCCAAGCCCTCGAACGAGCAGGTTCTGGGAATGGTCAGGCTGTTGACTCC
>JBGUMY010000400.1:0-2783 GCA_045117095.1 Bacteroidaceae bacterium
GGTGCTGACCAGCTTCCCAATTGGTGCTGACCAGCTTCCCAATTGGTGCTGACCAGCTTCCCAATCGGTGCAGACCAATAAAGAATCCCTCGTGCTATCATCGCTGACAGCACGAGGGATATGTGTACTTTGTTTAACTAATCTTACTTGATTTACTAACTCGAGTGTTACTGGAGTCGGAAAGTAATAGGAAGCGTGTATTTCATTCTGACTAACTCGCCACCTTGCTTGGCAGGTACCCATTTAGGCATGTCTTTGACCACTCGGACTGCCTCATCTTCAAGTGCCTTCCTGCATGCTTCATACTTGTCGGGAGTGGTTGGTACTTCCTCACCCTTCTCCATCTTCTCCTTGGCATTTTTTTCAAGAGTGGTAACCGTTATACCTTCAGAGTCCGTTGCGCTATTATGGACCACATTGACGTTGCTGAGTGAGCCATCTTTCTCGATGATGAACTGTACAATCATGCGGCCTTGTATGCCATTCTCTGCAGCCTCTTTAGGATAGCGTACGTTGGTAGCAATGTATTGCATCATCGCTGCTTGGCCACCAGGGTACTGCGCTGGTTCTTCACATGTGTCCATGGCATCTGTGGTGTTAGCCATGCGGATGGCATCAGCATCCAATTTAATCTTTTGCACCTTCTTTCCATTGATGTAGTAGGAGCCATCCTCGCCCCTCTCCATTCCTGGAAGTTTCTGCAAGAGTTTCAAGCTCTCGGGCTTCACCTTGATTTCTATCACGCCATTCTTGCCCCTATCACCATAGATGGCTGTGGCTGCTCCGTCTTTGAGGACGGTGATGCCTTGAACGTCTTCAGGCTTGATGTTGAGAGCCTTGGCGATGGTTTCATCATTGAGTGTTCTGTAATCGGCAGGGAACTTGATCTCAATCCCATTGACAAGGATAAGTGGTTCTTCGTCATTTACCTCTATTCTTGTATAAGAGACTTCATTGGGTTCTCTCTTGCCTGCGACTGAGACATCCTTAAGTGGTGCTGCCTCTTCCAAAACTATATTCTTGGGCAGGTCAGTAACTTTGAACGTCTGGGTCTTACAACCTACATAGGATACTGCAATGATGTGATTGGGGTCGACAACCTTGATGGAGAAGTTACCGTTGTCATCTGTGATGCCACGAGCATAGATTTTGCCATCCTCGTCACGTTCAGAGACAGTCGCCATCTTCAATGGTTCTCCCTTTTCTATCTTTACATTGCCGGTCACGATATCACCAGTCTTGTTGTCTGTGGTGAAGCAGATGATGCCGTGCTTGTCCTTGTAGTTGTACTCAGACGTTCCGTTAGGAGTCTTGAGGATTTCGAAAGCTGTGTAGTTCTTATAGTTCTTCAGTTCTGCCTCAGTGGCTTGGCGTCCATCGATGAACACATATTCGTAGGTGCATTCGAAGTCGCCAGCTGCTGGCGTGCCTTCGTGAGTGAAGCCAAGGATTCTGCCATACTGGTCTCTGACTGGGTGGATGGCGAAGGAGGTGTTGTCAACGTTCTCAACTGTCGTGAGGATGGTCTCCTTCACTTCGTTGAGGGTTGGCACAGTTGTCTTTTCCAACGTCTTCACCATGTCCTCCACGGGGTCGGTCTCAATGGGTGTGGCGAAAACACTGATGGTGAGTGCTGCCACGGGGATGGCGCAGAGTGCTTTGAGCATGAGCCATCGGTTGGATTTCTTTTGGTACATCATAATGATACGTTTTTTGAGTGAGCCGTGATTGAGATTGTTGGTGAAAGGCTGCAGACGGTCGCCGACAACTTTGGTCACGAGAAGTTGTTGATATGATTTTGCATCGATGCCTTGATTGATGACCGCCTGATCTGCCTCGTACTCATGCACGGCCTTGAGGTCGCGGCTGAGAAACCAGATGAAGGGGCTGAACCACTGGAGGGTCTTGACGCCTTGCAGCAGCAGGAGGTCGTAGGTGTGTCCCAGACGGATATGTTCCTGTTCGTGGGTGAGGATATAGGGTCGGTTCTCTTCATAGTCCTTCACGCTCATCACGATATAGTGGAAGATGCTGAAGGGTGGCATGTCCTGATTGTGCAGGATGATGGTGTTGCCCTGCGAGTCCGAGTGTCGCACGCCGTTGCGCAGGAATCTGGAGAGCGAGAAAGTCTGCACGAGGGTGACGATGAGCATGACGGAGACGCCTGCTATGTAGAGCCACGAGATCAGCTGAATCCAGGTGAAGTGTGTGGTTCCTTGGGGTCGGACGGTGACTTCCATGCTGTCCTGCTCAATGTAGTTCTGCATCAGATACACCTCTTCGTTCAGAGCTGTGGGATGCGAGGTGGTGAAGTGGAACATCGGCAGGATGAGCGACACCAGCATGATGCCCACCAGCATGCAGCGGTTGAACCGATGGAATGTCTCTTTGCTCAGGAACACGAAGAAACAGCTATATAGGAGCGCCATCGTGATGGCTGATTTGAGGATGTAGAGAATCATGTGACTTACATTTACTATATTACTATTTACTTCTTAATCATTTCCATGATTTCCTGCAAGTCCTCCTCCGACACCTCCTCATGTTGGGCGAAGAAGGAGAGCATGGATTTGAAGGAGCCTGCAAAGAAGGTGCTCTTCACCTCCTTCATCACACGGTTGGTGTACGCCTCTCTGGTGATGAGCGGAGCAAACACAAAAGTCTTTCCACCTCCTTCCAACTTGCGCGGATGGATGAAACTTTTGTTCGTCAGAATCTTCAGAAACGTGGCGATGGTGGAGTAGGCGGGTTTCGGCTCAGGATACTGCTCAATGATTTGATGT
>JBGUMY010000401.1:0-2513 GCA_045117095.1 Bacteroidaceae bacterium
GCAATGGGTGGTAACGATGAACGTGAAAGCACGCTGAACCAATTGCTCACCGAGATGGATGGCTTTGGCACTAACAGCGGTATCATCATCATGGCAGCCACCAACCGAGCCGACATTCTGGATGGAGCCTTGCTGCGTGCAGGACGATTTGACCGCCAAATCCATGTCGATTTGCCAGACCTGAGCGAGCGCAAGGAAATCTTTATGGTGCATCTGAAGCCCCTCAAGATAGACGAGACCGTAGATGTGGCACAGTTGGCACGACAAACCCCAGGATTCTCTGGGGCCGACATTGCTAACGTATGTAATGAGGCTGCCCTCATTGCAGCACGCAACAACAAGGAATGGGTGGATAAGCAGTGTTTCCTCGATGCTGTTGACCGCATCATCGGTGGTCTGGAGAAGAAGACGAAACTGCTCACAGCGCATGAAAAGAAGACCATCGCTCTGCACGAAGCAGGCCATGCCACAATCTCTTGGTTCCTTGAATATGCCAATCCACTGGTCAAAGTCACCATCGTACCCCGTGGACAAGCCCTGGGTGCTGCTTGGTACATGCCAGAAGAACGCCAGATTTCCACCAAAGAAGAGATTCTTGACGAAATATGTGCCACATTAGGTGGACGTGCTGCAGAAGAACTGTGCATAGGACGCATCTCAACAGGCGCGATGAACGACCTCGAGAAGGTGACCAAAAGGGCATACGGCATGATAGCCTACGCAGGTATGGGTAAGAAACTACCCAACCTCTGCTACTACGACAACCAAGAGTATCAGTTCAACAAACCTTATAGCGACAAGACCGCTGAGACCATCGACGAGGAAGTGCGTACACTCATAGCTGGCGAATACGAACGTGCCAAGAAAGTGCTTTTGGAGCATCAGGAAGGACACGCTAAACTGGCACAGTTGCTCATCGACCGCGAAGTCATCTTTGCTGAAGACCTCGAAGAAATCTTTGGCAAGCGTCCTTGGACGTCTCGCACAGACGAGATTTTAGCAGCCAATGCCAACGAAGAGAAGGAAGAGGAAACCCATCCTTCAGATTCAACCGATCATAAAAAGGAGAACGAAGAGTTCATTCGTCAGAAGATAGTGCAGGCAGTCATCGAAAAGGCCGAGAAAGCCAAGGAGGCGGAACAAAGCGGAAATCAACCTGCCGCTGAATCATCACCAGAAAACAACCAACCAAAAGAAGCGTGAAAAATTTGATTATACGTGCCATCACGGGTGCACTTTTCGTTATCGTCCTTGTGGGCGGAATCGTGCTCAACCCCTACTCTCTGCTGATACTCTTCACCGTCATCACAGCACTGACGGCGTGGGAGTTCACTACGATTGTGAATCGCCACATGCACTTGCATGTCAACCGTTTCATCACTACAGTGGCAGCAGCCTACCTGTTTGTGGCAGTGTGGGCTTTCAATACCAATATCATGGGGTCAGAGGTGTTTATCCCCTACCTCATCTCACTCATCTACCTGTTGGTGGCCGAGATTTATTTCGATCGCCCCGACAACATCCAGAACTGGGCGATGACCTTCATGGCGCAACTCTACATCGCACTGCCTTTTGCATCGCTCAACACCCTGTGTTTCATCAGTACACCTGCAGGAGTGACCTACTACTATTGGTACGCACTCTCGCTCTTCATTTTTCTTTGGGCAAACGATACAGGTGCCTACTTGTTCGGTTCTTGGTTAGGCAAGCACCGACTCTTCCCACGCATCTCTCCCAAGAAGTCATGGGAAGGCAGCATCGGTGGTGGCGTCACTGCCATCGTGGCATCACAAATCATTGCCTCATTTATCCCCTTTGCCGAGACGTTGACACCCCTGATGAGTCGCCTTCTGTGGGCAGGACTTGCACTCATCACCATCATCATTGGCACATGGGGCGACCTTGTGGAATCCTTGCTCAAACGCCGACTTGGTATCAAGGATTCTGGCAATATTCTCCCTGGGCATGGAGGCATGCTCGATCGCTTTGATAGTTCACTGCTCGCCATTCCAGCAGCAGTTGTCTATGTATATACAATCATGCTTAACATAATTCACTAAAACTATGACTGAAATTCAGAACCCCACTGAGGAGCCTGTAGTTGAACCTACAGCAGAACAAGCAACAGAAGCTGTTGCAGCAGTTGAAGAACCTGCAACCGTTGCCGAGCCAGCAATCGAAGAAGCAGCCGAGCCTGTGATTGAGGAAGCCACAGAGCCTGCAGCAGAAGACAATGCTGAGCCTGCGGCAGAAGAAACAGCTGTCGAAGACCCTCAGGCAGAAACCTCTACAACTTCTATCGCTACCTACGAAAGCAAAGCCGAAGTCGTTGCGCGACTCAAGGAGATTGCAGACTGTGACGAAGAGGTAACTCGCCAAGAACTCGACAGCCTCAAGAGCAACTTCTACCGCATCCACCATCAAGAGACGGAAGCAGCTTACAAGAAGTTCATCGATGAAGGAGGTGCTGCCGAGGAGTACACCCCTGAGCCAGACCCCTACGAGGCCGACTT
>JBGUMY010000402.1:0-5389 GCA_045117095.1 Bacteroidaceae bacterium
TGTGCTGACAATCCACAGAGTTATGCGAATGACATCGTGCTTTTCGGTCATCAGCGTGGCAAGGGGGAGAGCATCTGGGACATCAAACGCCATATCGGTTACATCTCGCCTGAAATGCATCGTGCCTACATGAAGGATGTCCCTGCTATTGACATTGTGGCGAGTGGACTGAGTGACGTGTCAGGATTGTACCGCAAAGCGAAGGCAGAGCAAAGGGCTGCTTGCGAATTTTGGATGGACATCTTTGGTGTGAAGCAGTATGCAGACACCACTTTCCTGAAACTGAGCAGTGGTGAGCAGCGCTTGGTGTTGTTGGCACGAGCTTTTGTGAAAGATCCCTCCTTGTTGATTCTTGATGAGCCTCTGCATGGCCTCGACCTGAAGAATCGCCGATTGGTGAAGGACATCATCGAGGTGTTCTGCCAACGTCCGAATAAAACCCTGCTGATGGTGACGCACTATCGGGAGGAATATCCAAAGAACATTGACCACGAAATTTATTTGAAGAAATTATGAAGATTATTTATTTCCATGGATTTGGTTCGTCGCATGCCAGTGGAACCGTACAGATACTGCAAAGAGAATTGACAGAAGATGAGGTCATTGCGCCAGACATTCCGGTTGATCCAGCAGAGGCGTTGCCTTATCTGAAGGAGTTGTGTGAACGCGAACACCCCGACCTGATTATCGGTACGAGCATGGGTGGCATGTATGCCCAGCAGATGCGTGGTTTCAAGCGTATCTTGGTGAATCCAGCCTTCACGATGTCCACCAACTCGAAGGTGTTGAAGACGGGGGAACATCCCTTCTTCAACGGTCGGTATGACGGTGCGAAGACCTTCAAGATCACGAAGGACATCATCCAACACCATAACCAGATGGAACGTCAGCAGTTCAAGGACATCACGCCTGAACAGAAAGAAACTTGCTGGTGTTTGGTGGGACTGCACGACACATCGGTGACCAATGCCGAGTCACTTTTCAAGAAAAACTACTTGGCAGACCATGTCATTCGCTTCGATGGTGAACATCAACTGAATGACAAGGTCATTAAGAAAGTGCTGATACCGTTGATTGAGAAATTGAGATAAACGTAAAAAATACCTTTATCACTTAAAGCTTGAATAGATGACTTCCAGAGCAACCTTGTTGCTTTGGCCACCTACGAGACGTGCGCTGCTCATGCTGAAGTCGTGGTTGATTTTCACGATGTTGCCGCTGGAGTCTTCGGTCTTTTCCACGGGAATCAACAATACCTTGTTCCAATTTTGAGTCGCCTTGCCCTCCTTCTTATCTTTTGCCATGCGAGTGAGCAGACGGGCGATGTTGCCAAACACATAAGCATTTTTGCTGCTGTCGAACGTGGCAAGATAGGACTCTCTGTTGTCAGTCACTTGGTAGTTCTCAAAGAAGCCATTGAGATAGTCATCGAGACGCACCAACAGGACGGTTTTGGGAATGTCCAGATGGAAAGAACCCTGCACAAGGTCGTTGTAGCGTGTCAGCGTGAGTTTGGCAGAGTTGATGGAGTCCTGCACATTGATGTCATCGGCAGGAATTGTTGCCATTGTGAAGATGCCGGCAGGGCTTTTCAGGTAGGTAGCCTCCTTATCGTCCATCAATTTCTGTAGGTTGGAGTTCTCGAAATGGGTGGCCTCGACTACAGCATCTGTCGCAGCTAATGACGCGATGCCGATTGTGTCCTTCTGAAACTCTCTATCGTAATAACGGAACGAGATGTTCAACTGAACGATGTTGATGTAAGCCATCGCACCATCACCACTTTCCAGCTTGAAGTAGAGACCCTTACTGCATGGGTTGCCGCTGTTGAGCCACGTGGTGGTGTTGGTGAAGTGTTCAGGATTCTTCCGGTAGTCACGGATGATTTTAGTGCCGAGACTGTCAGGCAGACTCACACGGATGTTGTTGTTGTATGACGTTTTCCATCGATCCTCATCGGCGATAGTGCGGTCGCTGATGGTGAACCACTTGGTGGCAATAGGTGCCGCCGTGGCATCGTAATACTCCTTGGGGTTGATGTTGGTGTAATAGTCAGCGTTGGGGTCGAGCTGTTTGGTGAGTTCGTAAACGCTGAGCTTGAACGAAGCCAGAGAGTCACCCACGAAGCCATCAATGTAGAGACGTGCATCGAACTGAATGCAGGAATCATTCTCGATGGGCGTTGGGAATTCAAAGCCCTCGTCGCAATGGAACTGAGTCAAAAAATCACTCTTGATGGTTGTGCCTGTCTCAGGATCGGTGAATCGTCCAAAGTAAGACTTGCTGGTACGTGCCAACACAGAGTCACCCACCGCATAAGACTCAGTAGTGACGTCATACACCTTATAAGTTTTTGTGAGAATGTCAGAAGCGGGCATCATGTCCACTCCTAATGTGGCTGTGTCATCATCGCATGCTACGAGCATCAACAAGGCTGCGACCCATGCAAGAAGATGTTTGAACTTCATGACCGTTGTTTAGAATAATGTTTCGTAGAACTCGCTGTAGGCCTTGTTGAAGGAATTCCCCTCAACAGGATCGAGTACAGGTCGACCTAATGACTTGGCATATTCGATGATGGAAGGGTCAACATCTTTGTTCTCGATGATGACACCATCGGCAAACTTCACGCCAATCTTTTCCAGTTCGTTGTGTCCGTATGCCTGTTCGCAGATGTCCTGGATGTCAGCATAGTGGGCATCCTTGTATTCCACTTTCTGCGCATTGGCAGCGCCGAGGTCGTTCTCGAATTCTTTAGGAGATACTTCCATCACAACTTTCACATCACGGAACGAGGGCTCGTCATAGTAGGCCTGCTTGATGTAGAAAGGAGCCAAAGCTGCAGCCCATCCGTAGCAATGAATCACATCGGGGTTCCAACCGAGTTTTTTCACTGTCTCGAGCACACCACGGGCATAGAAAATGGCACGTTCACCATTGTCCACGTATTCCTTGCCCTCCTTGTCTGTCAGCATACCACGTTTCATGAAGTAGTCATCGTTGTCGATGAAGTAAACCTGCATCTTGGCTGAAGGCAACGACGCCACTTTGATGATGAGTGGGTGGTCGGTATCGTCGATGATGAGGTTCATACCCGACAGGCGGATGACCTCGTGTAGTTGATTGCGTCGCTCGTTGATGCTACCCCATTTAGGAGAAAATGTTCTGATTTCGTGTCCGAGTTCTTGGATTGACTGCGGCAAAAGACGCCCCTTCAGAGAATGTTCATTCTCCGTGACGAATGGCTCGACTTCTGTTGTGATAAATAGTACTTTCTTTACTTTCATGATATGCTTTCTTCCTGCCGTATACAAAAAGTGATGCAAAGGTACGTTTTTTTCTTGAGAAAACAGACTTTTTTTTTGTTTAATTAAGAAATTTAAGGCTCAAAAGCCAGGCTGTATTGGGGGTTTGTCACTTCTCCGAGTTGGAATGGCCCCGTTGGTATCTTGCGACGGAGCACATCGAGTGTGAAATCAACACCTGCAATGATGCCGTAACTGCGCAGAATCGTCTCAACCGTTTTGCGTGCCAATTCCGGGTGATTGTTCTCTTCACTCAGATGGCACAGCCATACATTCTTGAGGGCTTCATGAAAGTTCTCAGCCAATGCATGGGCGGCTTTCTTGTTCGACAGATGTCCATGTCCGCTGGCAATCCTTTCCTTCAAGATCTCAGGATAGCGACCCTGTTTCAGCATCTCGTCATCGTAGTTGGATTCGAAGATGAGGTGGGTGCTCTTACCGATATATTCCTTCACAATGTCTGTCGTGTCACCGATATCGGTCATCACCGTGAAACGGTAGTCGCCCACTTCGATGTAATAACCTACATTCTCCGATGCATCATGAGGAATCGGAAAAGCGGTGATTCTGAATGAACCCAACTGGAAAGTTTCATTCAGTTCCACATTGTGCCGTTCTTCCAACGGAATCTTGACTGTCGCCTGCCAGTTCTTGTCCATTCCCTCATGCACCAATCTGGTGGCATACACAGGAAGGTTATATTCTTTGCTGATTTTGCCCGCGGCTTTGATGTGGTCGGCATGGTCATGGGTGACGAGGATGGCCTTCACCTTCCCCAGTTTCATACCATATTCCTGCATGCACTTCTTGAAGCGACGGAGACCGATGCCACAATCGATGATGATAGCATCCGTCTCGGTCGCCAGATAGTAACAATTGCCGCAACTGCCGCTTCCGAGGCTAAAAAATGTGAGTGGCATTTGTTATTCCTGTGGCAAGTTTAGTGCAATGAAGTCTTCGTCTAATTGTTTCTGATCCACAAACGATGGGGCATCGAGCATCACGTCGCGTCCGCTGTTGTTCTTGGGGAAGGCGATGCAGTCGCGGATGGAGTCGAGGCCAGCAAAGATGCTCACCCAACGGTCGAGTCCGTATGCCAAACCACCATGAGGAGGTGCACCATACTTGAAGGCGTTCATCAAGAAGCCAAACTGCTCCTCTGCCTTCTCTGGGGTGAAGCCCAGAATTTCGAACATCTTGGCCTGTAACTTAGGATCGTGAATACGGATGGAACCACCACCCACTTCGATACCGTTGCACACCATATCGTAGGCATCGGCACGTACAGCAGCTGGGTCGGTATCCAACAGATGGATATCCTCGTCCATCGGATGTGTGAACGGATGGTGCATCGCCATCAGACGCTGCTCCTCGTCGCTCCACTCGAACATGGGGAATTCGGTCACCCACAGCAGGGCAAACTTATCCTTATTTCTCAGACCGAGGCGCTCTCCCATTTCCAGACGCAGTTCGCACAGTTGTTTCCTCGTCTTCATGGCATCAGCACCAGAAAGGATGAGGATGAGGTCGCCTGGCTTGGCATCCATCTTTTCCTTCAGCACCTGCAGATCCTCTGGGGTGTAGAACTTATCCACGGAAGACTTCACGCTGCCGTCTTCCTGCACACGGGCATAGACCAAGCCCTTGGCGCCAATCTGAGGACGCTTCACCCATTCAGTCAGCTTATCGATGTCCTTTCTTGTATAAGAAGCGCAGCCTGTCGCACAGATACCACCGATGTAGGCAGCATCGTCGAACACGGCAAACGTGCCTTTCTTCAGTACATCGTCCAGCTCCACAAACTCCATGCCGAAACGCATGTCTGGCTTGTCAGAGCCGAAACGCTTCATGCACTCAATCCAAGGCAGGCGGAGGAAGTCGCCTTCAATCTCCACGCCTCTCAACTCCTTGAACAGATGCTTCGCCATTCCTTCGAAGGTCTGGATGATGTCCTCCTGCGTCACGAACGACATCTCGCAGTCAATCTGGGTGAACTCCGGCTGACGGTCAGCACGCAAGTCCTCATCACGGAAGCACTTCACAATCTGGAAGTAACGGTCGAAACCAGCCACCATCAGCAACTG
>JBGUMY010000403.1:0-3519 GCA_045117095.1 Bacteroidaceae bacterium
AAGGACTTTACCGTGGCTATGACTCCCTATGGGTGCCTCTGCCAGAAGAGACCAAGAAACTCTACATTAAGGAAATACAAGGCTTGCGTCGATACGACCCTCCTTACACCAATTGGCTCCTTTTCGTGGCGATGGAGGAGAGTTTCCTTATGTATGTTGGGGCTCCTTATGATGCTTATCGCATCAAACTTGCCCTCGCCAAAGTAGAAGAATGGTATATCGGTGATGGTCTCTATAGCGATGGTCCTTCTTTCGCTTTCGACTATTACAACTCATACGTCATCCAACCTATGTATACGGAGTGCTTGGAGATGATTGCAGCCAAGCAACCTAACAACAGTTATTTCATCTTCAGTAAGACCAATGAGAAGACTCGTGGCGCCAAGAACCGTCTTGCTGAAGTCATCAAGCGTATGCAGAAGTGGTCTGTCATCCTTGAACGATTCATCTCGCCTGAGGGTACTTTCCCTGTTGTTGGACGCAGTATTCCTTATCGTATGGCAACCCTTCAGCCCCTTGCCCAGCTCGCTTGGCGTAAGCAATTGCCTCAGGAACTCCACAACGGACAAGTGCGTTCAGCTCTCACAGCAGTGGCTAATCGCATGTTTTACGGACAGGTGGAGAATCCACTTAAGAGTGCTAAGGCACTTAGCAAGAATTACAATGAAGGCGGTTTCCTTACCATCGGTTTTGTGGGACCTCATCCCAATGTGGCAGATTGGTACACTAATAATGGTTCGCTCTATATGACCAGTCTTGCCTTCTTGCCCCTCGGATTGCCTGAGACCGATCCCTTTTGGACGGATCCAGCCGAAAAGTGGACCAGCAAGAAAGCCTGGG
Organism: Bacteroidaceae bacterium; assembly: GCA_045117095.1. Classification (GTDB taxonomy): domain Bacteria; phylum Bacteroidota; class Bacteroidia; order Bacteroidales; family Bacteroidaceae; genus Minthosoma. The sequence continues at coordinate 841 of JBGUMY010000403.1, forward strand.
AGGGTGATGACTTCCCCAAAGACCACAAATGGGACATCAACCGCCAAATGCTTTATTGGGAATAACTTACACGCTTTGTAGCAACTTGATGTACAGCGAGATAGCATTGTCTATCTCGCTGATTTTGATGTATTCATCGGCTGTATGGGAACGGGATGAATCGCCTGGCCCTAATTTGAGGGAAGGAAAACGCATCAAGGCTTGGTCACTCAAGGTTGGAGAGCCAAAGGGTGTAAGTCCCTCTTTGATGCAAGCCTGCACAAAGGGGTGCGATGTCTCTATCTTAGATGAGGATAGGCGGAAAGAACGGGCTTTCAGTTCCGATGTGAGATGCTCCTGAAAGAAGGCGAAGATCTCCTCGTTGGTGTAGCACTCGTTGGAACGCACATCGATGGTGAAGGTGCAGGTATCAGGAATGACGTTATGTTGTGTGCCTGCATTGATGATAGTCACCGTCTGCTTCACAGGACCAAGGAGTTCCGTTTGCTTGGGGAATTGCCACTTCGACAGCCACTCGATGTCCTTCATGGCATGATAGATGGCATTGTCACCCTCGTTCCGAGCCGCATGTCCTGCTTTGCCATGAGCCGTAGCATCAATCACCATCAGTCCCTTCTCCGCAATGGCTGGCTGCATTCCTGTAGGTTCTCCCACAATGGCAAAGTCTATCTTTGGTAGGAGGGGCAGGACAGACTCAATGCCGTTCTTACCAGAGACTTCCTCCTCACAGGAGGCGAGGAAGATGAATGACCCTCTCTGTTCTGCGGGCATCTCCCCCATAATGGGGAGACCCTTTGGGGTGTTTCTTATTGAAGAACTTGCCGCATGAACTCCCTCCCCATTACGGGGGAGGGTTGGGGAGAGGGTCTCCATGTATGCCATCAGCAGCGAAACCAATCCTCCACCACAATCATTGCTGCCCAGTCCATAGAGCTTGTCGCCCTCGATGGTGGGGATGAACGGGTCGTGCTGCCATCCCGCCACAGGCTTGACCGTGTCGATATGGGCATTCAACAAAACAATCGGTTTCCTCGCCGCATGGCAACCTACGCCCAGCGCGTGGGCTTGACACCACACGTTGTTTCCGTGCCTTTGGGGATTGAGTCCCTTTTCCTTCATATATGCCTCCAGCACATCCGCAGCCGCTTTCTCATCGCGACTGATGCTGGGCGTGGCAATCAACCTCTTCAGCAGTTCCACAGCTTCGGTGGTCATTTGGGGGTTCTTCATTGATGCCTTGTGTTTTAGATGTATGGGTCTTTAATCATTGATGATGGTGATGCGTCCTTGTAGTTCTGCATAACGTGCATCAATCACACCACCAAGAGCGTTTGTTATGTAGTCCGCAAAGAAGTGGTACATATAGTAAGGAGAGGTTTCCAGCACTGGGCAATCTTTCAGCACGCCAGAGAAGCCGGTTTCCTTGCAGTAGTCAGAGATTGTCACTGTATACAATTTCTTCAAGTCCAAATCTACATATTCGCCTGTGGTGGTATCCAACACTTGAATGTCGCTAACGGTGTGGCTGGCTGTATGGATCGTATAACGGATGCCAGAGCATTGTGGAAAGTCACCATTAGGAATGGGAGTCGTGGCAGTACTCTTCTGAAGCACCTCCAGAATCTGAGCCCCCGATGCCTCTATCTTCATCAAGGCATTGTCGTAGGGCAAGACATTCACCACATCTCCAAAGGTGATGTCGCCCGCCTTGAGAGCATTACGTATGCCACCTCCATTCAATAGCGCAAAGTCAGCAGGCATTCCATAAAGGAGGGCGTCCGTCACGGCATTGCCAAGACGGCATTCCCCACAACGCACGGTATAGTATCCATTCTCTTCCACGATGGGCATATCATAGTCAACGCTGCCCACCTTGAGCAGAGATACCGTTTCCAGCAGTGCCTTCACACTATCGCTCGTGGCAGCCACCAGCGCACTCTCGTATGGAATCTCCATCGTGGGAATCAAGGAGGTAGACATGTGCCCATCTTTTGTGATGAGCAGCTTGCCAACATGGGCAAATTGAGTGCCCGTCTGGGTGATACCCACCAATACGCCTTCTTTATTCGCCACTTCTTCGTGAGGAACCACACTGTGAGAATGTCCGTCCAGCACCATGTCGATGCCTGTAGTTGCTGCGATGAGCCTATGTGAGTCGAAACCCATCGACTGTGTCGTTTCGCCCACATGAGAAAGTAGTACCACATAGTCAGCCCCTTCTTCACGAGCCGCATCCACCGCCTGCTGCACCAACTCATAGAAGGCATCTGGCCTCAAGTCACCAAACTGTTCATCATGCTGATAGAAGGCATTTCCCTCCAGAATCATTGTCTCGGGTGTAACAGCACCCACAAAAGCGATACGCTTGGAGCCGAAAGACTTGATGACATAAGAAGGATAATAGGGCTGCTCTGCCCCCACATCGAAGTAATTGGCACACACCACAGGTGCATTCACCTTCTCCAGAAGATTCTTCATGTTGGGGATGCCATAGTCAAATTCGTGGTTGCCCAACGTGATGGCTGCATAGCCCATGTTGTGCATGATGTCGGCAATATACTCTCCATGCGATATGGCTCCCACGTTGCCACCCTGCAAGAAGTCACCCACGCTGACCACAGCCGCGTATGCCGTATCACTCCTGTTGATAGCATCACGTAAACCCGCCATCTTTTGATA
>JBGUMY010000404.1:0-3787 GCA_045117095.1 Bacteroidaceae bacterium
CTCATCCTTGGTCATGTCGCGTGTGCAAGGAATAGCTTGGTAGAAATAGTCTGCATGTGTGGTGCCAATGTTAGGAATATCCTTACCTGCCTGTGCAAATGCTGTGGCATAAGTGGAGTGCGTATGCACTACGCCCTGAATGTTGGGAAATGCCTTGTAGAGTACGAGGTGGGTAGGGGTGTCAGAAGAAGGATTGAGGTCGCCCTCCACCACTTTTCCGCTCTCCAAATCAACAACTACCATATCACTTGCCTTCATTTCGTCGTAGCTGACGCCAGAAGGCTTAATCACTACGAGACCTTTCTCACGGTCGATGCCAGAAACATTACCCCAAGTGAAAATAACAAGTCCCTGTTTTACCAAGTCAAGGTTAGCCTTGAACACTTTTTCTTTCAGTTCTTCTAACATAGTATTATTTATTTAAATGTGACTCCGTCGATCTAAAGGTTCATTTAGTTCGACGGAGTCAAAAGTTATTACCAAAGCACAATGTAGAGAATCATAGTGATGACACAGATGCCGATGGCACCATAAGTGTAACCACGAGTCGTGCTGAACAAGCTGAGGTCGATTGGCAATGCCTTTGCATCAGCCTTCTTATCCTTAGAGTTGCTGTAAAGCCATACAGCATTGCAACCTACAAGTACACCGAAGAAGATGAATGCCTGGAAACCGATGTCGTTCAGATAAGTGGTCAACTCTGTAGACTGCCCCATCGCCACAACAATGATGGAAACGATGATCATCACAGCACCTGCACCACCCAAAATCTTTGCCCAAAGCAGCATGGATGTCTGATCCTCCTTAGAGGGACGCTCAACGCTGACATACTTCTTGTCGAAGTAGCTGACGATGATGAAGAAGGTGACGAGGATGATGAAGATGTAACCAGCACGGAACTGGAATGCTACATCGGGCAGGAAAATCTTGAAAAGCACACCCATTGGAATGGTGATGATGGCTGTCCATACGGCTGCGGTAGAAGAAGCGCGCTTCCAAAGCAGACCAAGACCAAACACGGTGATGATACCAGGATAGATGAAGCCTGAGTACTCCTGAATGTACTGGAAGGCTTGGTCGAGACCACCAAGGAGAGGCTTCACAGCCACGGCTGCAATCACGAGGGCTGCCACAGCCACAACACGACCTACATTCACGAGTACTTTGTCAGAAGCACCCTTGTTGATGTACTTCTTATAAATATCCATCGTGAAGAGGGTAGAGGTACTGTTGAACATGGAAGCCAACGAAGAAATGATGGCTGCTGTGAGGGCTGCGAAAGAGAGACCCTTGATACCTGTTGGTGTGAAGTTACGGATCAACCATGGATAAGCGTCATCTGACACATTGATGGAACCCTGCAAGTGGCTGAACTGGTCAGCGTTCTGTGACATATAGTAAGCGCAGATACCTGGGAGCACCACGATGAATGGAATCAAAATCTTGAGGAAACCTGCAAAGATAAGACCTTTCTTGGCTTCTTCGATGCTCTTGGCTGCCAGACCCTTCTGAATGATATATTGGTTGAAGCCCCAATAACCGAGGTTGGTCAACCACACACCACCTACGATGGCAGCGATACCAGGAACGTTAGCGAATGCACTGGCGTTGTGGCTCTCCTGAATTACAAGATGGAAGTGTGTGTCTGTCGTGTGGTCTCCTGTGGTCAAATAAGTATAGACCTTGTTGAAACCATCCACGAAAGAACCATCGTCACCTGCTACAGAGCAGAGAGCGAAGTAAGCTGTGATGAGACCACCACCTACGAGGAAAGTCACCTGCATCACGTCTGTCCAAGCCACGGATGCCAGACCACCATAGATGGAGTAGATACCGGCAATCACGAAGAGGGCGATGATGATGATCATGCGCATGGAAACCTCGATGCCTCCCATAGAAACGGCGAGTCCCTGAAGACCCAAAATCTGCTCGATGGCAAGGGCGCCCAGCCATGCTACAGAAGTCAGATTCACAAATACATAGAGGAACAACCAAAGAATAGAGAAAGCAAGACCTACACCATCATTGTAACGTTCGCGAAGGAACTGAGGAATGGTGAAAATCTTGCGCTCAATCATGGTAGGAAGCAGGAACTTACCAATCACGATAAGTGTTACTGCTGCCATGACCTCGTATGCTGCAATGGCGATACCATCTGCATAACCTGTACCTGACATACCGATGAACTGCTCTGCTGAAATGTTGGCAGCAATGAGGGAGGCACCTACAGCCCACCAAGTCAGTGTATTACCAGCCAAGAAGTAATCGCTGGCACTCTTTCCCTTTCCATCCTTGTCGCGGCTGAGGAACATACCCAGGCTGACGAGCAAGATGATGTAAACAACCAAAATGATGAAGTCAATGGTCTCAAAACCACTCTGACTGATCGCTTCGGTAAAACTCATTTGTGTATCCATTTAATTTTAATTAGGATTTTGGAGATGAGGATGTTAGAAAGGATTCCTCCATCCTCATCGTGGTTAGATATTTATTTATTTTTATTTTGCAATGGAAAATACGTATTTGCAATAAGACTTGTATTCTTTCTCAGGAGATACGAATGGATTGCTGAGTTCCCAACCTGGCATCGTGTACTTGTTGGGAGAGTCTGGATACTTCTGGCTTTCCAGGCAGATAGCGCAGTGCTTCTGGTACATGATGCCACCCTTACCTGGGCGAGTTCCATCTTGGAAGTTGGCTGTGTAGCATTGTACTCCAGGCTCGTTGGTGTACATGTCCATCTTGATACCTGAACGAGGATCCGTCATGGTGGCTGCAATCTCCTTCTTGTTACCCTTCGTGTTCAAGCACCAGTTGTGGTCATAACCACCACCCACAGATTCCATTTCTGGGTCGTTCTTGTCGAAGTCAGTGCCAATAGCTTTTGGCTTGCGGAAATCAAATACAGTGCCTTCCACTGGACGAATCTCACCAGTAGGGATAAGGTTGTCGTCACCTGGCGTATAGTTGTCTGCATTCACCATCAGGATTGATTCATCGATGGTGTTGTTCAAGTCACCAGAGAGGTTGAAGTAAGTGTGGTTCGTCATGTTGAGCACTGTGGGAGCGTCTGCCACACCTTCGTAATTGATGATGATGGCATTGTCATCCGTAAGTTGGAAGTCAACATTGGCCACTACCTCGCCAGGGAATTGGTTGTCGCCATCTGGAGATGTGATTTGAAGCGCCAGCGTCTGTGGGGTAACTTCCAATACATCATACACTTGATACTGCCAACCAGTGTAACCACCATGCAGGCAAGCCACACCATTGTTGTTCTTGGGCAATGTCACCGTCTTGTCTTCATAGGTGTATTCACCATTGTTGATGCGGTTAGCATAACGGCCAACGGAGCAACCGAAATCGGTCTCAAAGTTCCATGGAAAATAGTTCTCTACTTTGTCGAATCCACAAGCAACATCTACAAATTCGCCATCTTTATTAGGCACCATGATGCTCACGATGCGACCGCCGAAGTTCGTGATACAAACCTCCATGCCATTCTTGTTGGTGAGGGTGTAGAGTTTCACCTCTTTGGCATTCTGCGTGTCGGCTACGAATTTGCCTGCCTCAGCGTCGTATGCCACAGCAATGCAAGTGTCATAATCGGCAGGGTTAATACCTGATTTTGTCAGTTCTGCTGACTTCTGTGCTGGATTACATGCACACAGGAATGCTACGGCCGCAGCACTCCCCATCAAAATCGATTTTAGATTTCTCATAATTGGTTTGAAAATGTATTAGTTTATAAACTTTCGCCAAAGTTACGGCATTTTCACGATTTTTA
>JBGUMY010000405.1:0-1829 GCA_045117095.1 Bacteroidaceae bacterium
CTATGCTGAACTGAATGACATTCAGGATAAGCTCGAGAAGCACTACAAGGATATGCAGGATATGGAGTTCACTGTGCAGGAAGGCAAGCTCTGGTTCCTCCAGACTCGTAACGGTAAGCGCACAGGTACTGCTATGGTGAAGATTGCGATGGATCTCGTTCGCGAAGGTCTTATCGACGAGAAGACAGCCATCCTTCGTTGTGAGCCTCAGAAGCTCGACGAACTCCTTCACCCAGTGTTCGACAAGGACGCTCTGAAGAAGGCTAAGGTCATCACGCAAGGTCTTCCAGCATCTCCAGGTGCAGCATGTGGTCAGATTGTGTTCCACGCTGACGATGCTCAGGAATGGCATGCTAATGGTCACAAGGTAATCATGGTACGTATCGAGACTTCTCCTGAAGACCTCGCAGGTATGGCATCAGCAGAGGGTATCCTCACGGCTCGTGGTGGTATGACCTCTCACGCTGCTGTGGTAGCTCGTGGTATGGGTAAGTGCTGTGTATCTGGTGCAGGTGCCATCAATGTTGACTACAAGTCAAAGACTGTCGAAATCGAAGGTGTTACCTATAAGGAGGGTGACTTCATCTCTCTGAATGGTTCGACTGGTCAAGTGTATGCAGGCGAAATCAAGACCAAGGCTGCTGAACTCTCTGGCGACTTCAAGGCACTCATGGATCTCTGCGACAAGTACACTAAGTTGCAGGTTCGTACCAACGCCGACACACCACACGATGCTGAGGTGGCTCGTGCATTCGGTGCAAAGGGTATCGGTTTGACTCGTACAGAGCACATGTTCTTCGATGACCAGAAGATTGTTGCTATGCGTGAGATGATTCTCTCTGATACTGTTGAAGGTCGTGAGAAGGCTCTTGCTAAGCTCCTTCCATATCAGAAGGCTGACTTCTACGGAATCCTCAAGGCAATGGATGGCCTCCACGTGAACATCCGTCTGCTTGACCCACCATTGCATGAGTTCGTTCCACACGATCTGAAGGGTCAGCAGGAAATGGCAGATGCGATGGGCGTTGACATCAAGGTGATTCAGCAGCGTGTGGCTTCTCTCGCAGAGAACAACCCCATGCTCGGACATCGTGGTTGCCGTCTTGGCATCACCTTCCCAGAAATCACGGCCATGCAGACACGCGCCATCCTCGGTGCCGCTTGCCAGCTGAAGAAGGAAGGCTTCGATCCACATCCAGAAATCATGGTGCCACTCATCGGTATCCTCTACGAGCTCAAGCAGCAGAAGGAAATCATCCAGAAGGTGGCCAAGGAGGTCTTCGCTGAGGAAGGCGTTGAAATCCCATTCGAAATCGGTACGATGATTGAGATTCCACGTGCAGCCCTCACAGCCGACAAGATTGCCAAGGAGGCTGAATACTTCTCATTCGGTACGAACGACCTCACTCAGATGACCTTCGGTTATTCTCGTGACGACATCGCCAGCTTCCTCCCAGTATATTTGGAGAAGAAGATCCTGAAGGTTGACCCATTCCAAGTGCTCGACCAGAATGGTGTAGGTCAGCTCATCAAGATGGCTGTAGAGAAGGGTCGTGCTGTTCGTCCTGGCATGCGCACAGGTATCTGTGGTGAGCATGGTGGCGAACCAAGTTCTGTGAAGTTCTGCGCCAAGGTTGGCATGAACTACGCATCTTGTTCTCCATTCCGTGTGCCAATCGCACGTCTTGCTGCCGCACAGGGCGCTCTCGAATGTGAATAATTTTCGGATTTTTGAGATACATAAAAACGCAAGTGCTTTGTTATCAAGCACTTGCGTTTTTTACATCTCTCCCAAAACGTGTTTTTGGGGGAAACATTTCTGAAATTAC
>JBGUMY010000406.1:0-6769 GCA_045117095.1 Bacteroidaceae bacterium
CAGCCAATGTCTATAAGGGCATCAAACCGCTCACTGGAAATGACATTGCTGATGTGGCAGTATATGCAGCAAACGCCCCAGAACATGTGCAGATTGCAGAAGTGCTGATTCTGGCCACTCATCAAGCCAGCGGCAGTGTAATCGTCAGAAAATAATGCTACCAATAAAGAGAGCCTTAGAGCTCTAAACAACAATCTAACCAATATTTCTTTAACAAACAGAAAACCAATTACTTGTATGAAAGAATTACAGATGTACATTAATGGCCAGTTCTGCGCAAGCTCGAATGGCAAGTGGATTGATGTGTTGAACCCATCAACCGAAGAAGTGATCTCCCGCCAACCAGAAGGCACCATCGAAGATGCAAACCGTGCGCTCGATGCAGCTCGTGCCGCTCAGAAGGCATGGGCTAAGACCCCTGCTATCGAAAGGGCTGGTTACCTATTAAAGATTGCCGCTGGCATCAAGGCTCGTGAGAATGAATTCACGGAGATTATCATGCGTGAGCAGGGCAAGACCCGCAATTGGGCTGCCATTGAAGTGGGTGCCACTATCGCATACTTTGAATATATGGCATCTTTTGCCCGCCATATTGAGGGTGAGATCATCCCCAGCGACCGTCCCAACGAGACCATCCTGCTGACAAAGAAGCCGATTGGTGTCGTGGCTGGCATCCTTCCTTGGAACTTTCCATTCTTCCTCATCGCACGTAAGGCAGGTGCTGCCCTTATCGCAGGTTGCACCATTGTGATTAAGCCCAGTCAGTTAACCCCTGAGAACTGCACCGAGTTTGCCAAGGTGGTGGACGAAGTGGGTCTGCCTGCAGGTGTCATCAACATTGTAACAGGCAAGGGATCTGTCATTGGCAACGAAATGGCTGGAAGCCCAAAGATTGACATTGTCAGTGTGACGGGTTCTGTCAGCGCAGGAGAAAGCATCATGGCTGCAGCATCGAAGAACATCACGAAGGTGTCGCTTGAATTGGGCGGAAAGGCTCCTGCCATTGTGATGAAAGATGCTGATTTGGAACGTGCAGCCCAATGGATTGTGGACAGCCGTATTGGCAATAACGGACAAATCTGCAACAATGCTGAGCGTGTGTATGTACAGAAAGAAGTGAAGGCTGAATTCACAAAGATTCTCGTTGACAAGATGAAGGCTGTGAAGGTGGGCGATCCTTGCGTGGACGAATCGGTAGATATGGGTCCATTGGTGGAGGCTCGTGCCCTGGAGAGTGTGACAGAGAAGGTGGAACGTGCCATTCAGCAAGGCGCGAAATTGCTTTGCGGTGGTCACCGTGTGGGCGAAAAGGGGTATTTCTATGCAGCCACGGTACTTGACAACTGCCGCCAAGACATGGACATCATCCACGAAGAGACCTTTGGCCCTGTGATTCCACTGATAGAGTTCAGCACATTGGACGAGGTGATTGAGATGGCCAACGATTGTGAATATGGTTTGGCCAGCAGTGTCTTCACCAACGATCTGAACACAGCCGTGAAGGTGTGCCGTGAACTGGAATTTGGCGAAACCTACATCAACCGCGAACACTTTGAGGCTATCCAAGGATTCCACGCAGGCATGAAGAAGAGTGGCATCGGTGGTGCCGATGGCAAGCACGGTGTGGATGAGTATCTCGTCACCCACGTGACATATCTGGACACTTGGGAATAACACTTGTATAAATAGATTGTAATGATGAGACAAAAAAAGATTCTTATCGCCATCCTTGCGACTGTCGTGTGTATGGCTGTCCATGCTCAGGTCGAATTCACTGCTCCCACAACAGTGTTTGTCATGCACAGCAGCGGCAATCACCTGAAGATGGCAAGTGATTACGGTGGTCAACTTGAGGCGAAAACGGCTTCAAATCCCCAGCAAATGACCATCGTGCCAGACGGAAAGGGATATTATTATATTCAGGAAAGTTCTGGACGCTATCTCTCCAAACAAAACGCATGGAACACTTCGTTCGTCATTGACCCCAACAGCGATGATGCCCGCTTCTCATTTGAGCAGGCTTCAGGTGCATATCTCCGCATCCGCTGCAAGGGCAATAATGCCTGTTTGGGAACGGATGACAACAATGCTGGCTCAAAAGTTTATTCTGACAAGAATGGGTCGGACATCAAACACTTCTGGTTTTTCAGCGAAAAGGTGAATGGCACCATTCCTACGGAGACTTACTCCTATATGGTGTTCCCATCGATTGTCAGGCAACAGTTTGATGGCTGGGGCGTGTCACTCTGCTGGTGGGCGAACATGTGTGGCAAATGGAGCGACAAGAAGATTGATGAGATTGTCACATGGATGGTCAGTCCTACAGGTCTCAATTACAGTCATTTCAGATACAATATCGGAGGTGGTGATGACCCTGACAACAAGAACTGCTCGGCTCACCACATGGGCAACGGCAAGGGGCTGAGGGCTGAGATGGAAGGCTTCAAGGACTTCTCGGGCGATGTCTATCATTGGGATCGCGACGAAGCGCAGCGTAAGATTATGCTCAAGATTCGCGAGAAGCGCCCTGACGCCGTGTTCGAGGCTTTCAGCAACTCGTGTCCATATTACATGACCTACAGTGGCTGTGTGAGCGGCAACGCGGATGGTGGCAAGGACAATCTGAAGCCAGAATATTATGAAGAATTTGCCAACTATCTCGTTGATGTGTGCAAGCACTACAAGGATGAATACGGAATCGAGTTCAAGACTTTGGAGCCCTTTAATGAAGCAGTAACGGGATTCTGGTATGCCAACGGTGTGCAAGAGGGATGTCACTTCGATTACGAATCGCAAGTGAAGTTCATCAAGGTACTGAAGCCCATACTTGACAAGTCTGGTCTCAACACCGTGATTTCAGCCTCTGACGAGACGAATGTGGGGCTTGCTGTCAACGGCTACAAGGCCTATCGGCAAGCAGGAATCCTCTCGAAGGTGGGTCAATGGAACACACACACCTATTCAGGCAGCAATGCTGACAGAGTACACATGGCCTTTCTGGCTCACCAGGACAACATTCCGCTCTGGATGAGTGAGGTAGGCGCTGGCGGCAGTGGCATTGGAGGCAATTTGAGCCTTGTCCAAAAACTCTTCGACGATATGCGTTACTTGCAGCCAGAAACGTGGATAGATTGGCAATATATTGAAGAAGCCAACGACCAATGGTGTACGGTGCGAGGCAACTTCAGCCAACAGACCTATAGCAAAGTGAAGAACTACTACGTGCGTCAGCAATGCTCACGCTTCATCAAGCGCGGCTACAACATTGTGGCATCGCTCAACGACCAGTCACTTGCCGCCGTCAATGCAGCACAGGACACCCTTGTACTCATCATGCTCAATGAAGGCAGTGAAGCTTACCACCATGTTGACCTTTCGCAGTTCGCCACCATGCCCCAAGCCTCTGACGTGAAGGTTTATCGCACTTCATCGACAGAAGATCTGAAAAGCGTGAAAGACTTCACCCTCGAAGGTTCATCGTTAAAGGTGAAATTGCCCCTGCAAAGCATCACCACCCTTGTGGTGCCCATCAGTAGCAAGACGAGTGCTACAGAGCCACAAATCGTAGGAGACAGAGAATACATCATCGTGCCTCGCCACGAACTGACCCATGCATTGACAGCCTCAGAAGATGGGAAGGTGACCATAGAAAAAAACACTTACGAAGAAGGACAGCGATGGAAACTGGTTGAATCAGGTGACGCATTCATGCTTGAAAATGCCCGTGGACAACGACTCACCTCATTCCGATCGTCAGGATCATCACGACTCTCGGCACAGAAAACATCATCGAGTGAACAACAGTTCTATATCGAGTCCATCGACCTACCCTATTTCAAAATATCACCGGCTCGCAACCGTTCTTATTCCCTCGACCTCGAAGGAGCCAACAGCAATGCTGGTACGAACGTGTGTACATGGCAATACACGGCTGACACCGACACACCGACACATCGTCAATGGATGCTCTGCCCCATACTGCCTGAAAGCGAAGAAAATGGAATAGACCAACCTGCCGTCGTGCCACAAGATACCAAAGGCATACAGACGGATGGCATCTACGACATGATGGGCAGACGTGTATCGAGCGGCAAAAATGCCGACAAAGCCATTTTACCCCATGGTATCTACATAGAAAGTACGAACGGAGTCACTCGTAGGGTGATGAGATAAGTTGTTGATATGAAAGTCGGACTATTCATTCCTTGTTATGTGGATACCCTCTATCCTGAGGTGGGTGTGGCAATGTGGAAGTTGCTCAAACACTTAGGGATAGACGTGACGTATCCTGAGAAACAGACCTGTTGCGGTCAACCAATGGCCAACGCAGGATTTGAGAAACAAGCTATCCCTTTGGCAGAGAAGTTTGAGGAGAAGTTCAAAGACTTCGACTACGTGGTGGCGCCAAGTGTCTCGTGCACAGCGTTCATCAAAATGAACTATCCGCGACTGCTTGTCCACAAGTGCGAGACTGCCAAATGCTGTATGGATATCGTAGAGTTCTTGCACGACATCATGAAAGTGAACCATCGTCTGGGTACGTTCCCTCACAAGGTCAGCCTCCACAACTCGTGTCATGGTGTGCGTGAGTTAGGCTTGTCGAGTCCAAGTGAGGAACATGTGAGCCGATTCAACAAAATGAAAGATTTGTTGCAGTTGGTTGATGGCATCCAAGTCGTTGAGCCTGAACGCCCAGATGAATGCTGTGGCTTTGGGGGCATGTTCTCTGTCGAAGAAACTGCTGTCAGTGCCCAAATGGGACGTGACAAGGTGGAACGCCATATCCAGACAGGAGCTGAGTATGTGACGGGGCCTGACTGCTCGTGCCTAATGCACATGGCTGGTGTGGCCAAAAAGCAAGGTTTGGAAATCCAATTCAAACATGTGGTGGAGATATTAGCCGCAGGACTATGAAGGGAAAAGGGGAACCTGAAAAGTGTAAAATGAAATTTTTATGAGTACAAAGCATAGCAAAGCCGCCAAGAAGTTTTTGCAGAACCAGCAATATGCCCATTGGCACGATGCCACATTCTGGGCAGTACGCACAAAACGTGACAACATGGCCTACGGGCTGGATGAGTGGGAACAGTTGCGTGAGAAGGCATCAGCTATCAAGCGCCACACACTCACCCACCTTGACGAATACCTCGACCAGTTTGCAACAAATGCGGAGAAAAATGGTGTGGAGGTACATTGGGCAAAAGATGCCGAAGAGTTTAATGCTATCGTTTATAACATCCTGGAAAGCCACCATGTAAAGAAAATAGTGAAGTCGAAATCGATGCTCACGGAGGAATGTGAGATGAATCCTTACCTCGAGGTACGTGGCATCGAAGTGGTGGAGACCGACCTCGGCGAACGCATTATCCAATTGAAGGGCCAGAAGCCAAGCCATATCGTGATGCCTGCCATCCATCTGAACCACGATGATGTAGGAGAACTCTTTGAAGAGAAAGGTATCAGTAAGGAAAAGGGGAACCACGACCCGACCTATCTTACTTATATGGCACGCCTCTCGTTACGCAACGAATTCCTGACGGCCGATGCAGGAATGACAGGTGCCAACTTTGGCATCGCTGAGACAGGCGACATTGTGGTGTGCACCAACGAGGGCAATGCCGATATGTCCACCTCGTGTCCTCGCCTACACATCGCTGCCATCGGATTGGAAAAAATCATCCCCAATTACGAATGCTTGGCTGTCTTCCAACGTATGCTCTGCCGAGCAGGTACTGGCCAGCCCACAACGACATACACCAGCCACTTCCGCAAGGCACGTCCAACGGCTCACCACATGCACATCGTTCTTGTGGATAACGGCCGCAGCGAGTGGATAAGTAATCCTGACCACTGGGAAGTGCTAAAGTGCATCCGCTGTGGCTCGTGCATGAACACTTGTCCTGTATATCGACGCTCTGGAGGGTATTCATACAGTTATTTCATTCCGGGTCCCATTGGCATCAATTTAGGCATGTTGAGAGACAAACAAGCTCACAGCGGCAATGTGTCGGCTTGCACGCTCTGTTTGAGTTGCCAGACGGTATGTCCAGTCAAGGTAAACCTCGGCGATCAAATCTACCAGTGGCGCCAACAGTTGGATGACTTCGGCACTGCCAATCCTCAGAAGAAACGGATGTGTAAGGGCATGGCAAAGTTCTTTAGTTCGCCAAGCCTCTACAATTTCGGCACAGATATTGCCCATTGGGCGAACATACTCCCCTCCCCCATCATCAACTGTGGCCTGAACCCTTGGGCTGAAGGCCACAAGATGATGGAATTTCCTAAAAAGCCCTTCCATGAAGTGATAAAAGAGATAGAAAAATGAGTAGCAAAGAAGATATTCTGAAAAAGTTGAGGGCAAACATTCATGAGCAATTCGACATGCCCGATTTGAGTGACATTGCTGCCACCACTTATCCAGACCCATTACAACAGTTTATCAACATGACGAAAAATGTGGGCGGCAACGCTATCGAAGTGGAGAAAGGGTGCAACATCAATGAACTCATCCGCAAGTTGTACCCTGATGCCAAAGAGATTGCCTCGAACCTGCCTGAAATCACCATCGCCACACGCAATCCTGATGGTGTGGTTGAGGCTCAAGATCTGAACGGCACCGATGTCGGCATCGTACGTGGCATGTTTGGTGTCGCTGAGAATGCCTGTGTGTGGATTCCTCAGCAAATGAAGGAGAAGGCCGTATGCTTCATCTCCGAGAACCTCGTCATCCTATTATCCAAGCGGCAAATTGTGAATAACATGCACGAAG
>JBGUMY010000407.1:0-4908 GCA_045117095.1 Bacteroidaceae bacterium
AAATTCGTTATTACATACAGAGCCTGTCTTGTTCTCCAAGTTCGACTCGAGCATCATCCAGCCTGGCAAACCTTTCTTTGTGCCTGACTTTGCTGCTCGCTTCGACTACGAGACTGAGATTGTGGTGAAGATGGCGCATGTCGGCAAGGACATCAGCGAACGTTTTGCCTATCGCTACTACAACGAATTGACCGTGGGCATCGACTTCACGGCAAGAGATTTGCAGAAAGAACTCCGTGAGAAGGGCCTTCCTTGGGAATGTTGCAAGGGTTTCGATGGTAGTGCGGCGCTGGGTAAGTTCATCAGCAAGGAAGAGTTGGGATGCGATGTGCAGGACATTCATTTCCACATGGACTTGAATGGGGAGCGCCGCCAGACAGGACATACGGCCGACATGATTCATACGATCGACCACATCATCGCCTACGCCTCCAAGTTCTTCACGCTGAAGACGGGCGACCTCATCTTCACAGGGACTCCTGCCGGTGTCGGCGAAGTGAAGGAAGGGGATAAGATCGAGGCTTATATCGGTGAGAGGAAATTGCTGGACTTGAGGATCAAGTGAGTTGAGCGTTTAGGGATAATAGAAGAGACTATGATAAAAAAGCTACATACATTATTGGTATTGTTGGCGTTGGCACTTGTAGCCAATGCGCAATCTCGCTATGCGGAACACTCCAAACTCGCCACGGGCAAGTGGGTGAAGATTCGTGTGGCTGATGAAGGTGTGTATCAACTGACCAGTGCGGCCTTGAAGAATATGGGCTTCAGCAATCCCGACAAGGTGAGCCTCTATGGTTACAACCTGCCCTTTTTGCCTGAAGCCCTGATTGAGAACCTCGATGATGACCTCACCGAGATTCCCCTCTATCGCAAAAGCGACGGCACAGCGCTCTTCTATTCTTGCGGAACGACCCAGTGGAAACGCGCCAATGCCACCAGCGCCTACACCCATCGGAACAACCCTTATTCCAGTTACATTTATTATTTCTTGACGGAAAACACGGGAACCCCTGCCACGATGGAGAAGAAGGATGCGGCATCCACGTCCACGAATGTGCAGAAGACCTATTATGCCCATGCGCTCTATGAGCAAGATGCCTATTCGTTCCTGAACACCGGACGCATCTTCTTCGATGCTTACGATTATTCCACGGGGCCTACGAAGACTTATGCCTTGAATTTCCCCAACACCAGTTGTGGCGATGTCACCCTCGATGTGCAGTTTGGTGCAGCGGGCAGCAGTGCCTCCACGCTCGACGTGTCGGTGGGTGGCAACTCGCTTGGCAGTTTGGCTTTCTCAGCCTTGGCCAATTATCAGTATGCGTATGTCAACAGCAACAGCTTCACGCTGTATGACCAGACTGCCTCGTCGCTCAGCGTCATGCTGAAGCACCAGCGCACGACAGGCATCACGGGACATCTGGACTATATCCGTGCCAGTTTTGAGGCTCAACTCTCTTTGGCTGGAAAGGACTATGTGGTCTTCTCTCCCAATGAGGAGGCCGGTGCCGTCGAACTGCAAGGAGCCAGCAATGGTGTCAGCATTTGGAATGTGACGAAGGCCTCGAATACATACGAACTGGCGGGCACCCTCTCCGGCACGACCTATCAGGTGGGGCTGTCAGAGGCGAAGTTCTCCGACCAATACGTGGCGGTCAACACCTCGGCTTCCTTCCCGACTCCTGAGACGGTGGGGACGGTGGAGAATCAAGACCTCCATGCGCTCGACAGCATCAATCTGCTCATCATCGTGCCCGCCAATGGCATCCTGACCGAGCAGGCCCAGCGCCTGGCAGCGGTTCATACGCAGAAGGACAGCATCCGTTGTGCGGTGGTCAGAGCCGATCAGATCTATAACGAATTCTCTTCGGGCACTCCCGATGCCACGGCTTATCGCCGGCTGATGAAGATGCTCTATGACAAGCAATATACGGAGTCGCCGATCACGGGTACGCAGAAGGGCGAACTGAACCTGCTGCTCTTCGGCAACTGTCTTTGGGACAACCGCTTCGTCACGAGCGGTCTGAAGGGGAGGTCGCAGGATGACTACCTCTTGGCTTATGAATCCGACAACTCGTGGTCGCACACCGATTCCTACGTGCTGGAGGAATACTTCACGCTGCTGGCTGACGAAAAGGGCGTATCGCCCCTGAAGGAGAAACCCGATTGTGGTGTGGGCCGTCTGCCTGTCACTACGGTGGGTGAGGCCAAGGGCGTGGTCGATAAGCTCGCCTTATATATCTACAATGTCTATGCTGACGCTTGGAAGAACACCATTTGCATGATGGGCGACGACGACGTGACCACCATCCACATGGAGGATGCCGAGAACGTGCTCACCAACACCCAGAAACTCTTTCCCGACTACCGCTACAAGCGCATCTATTGGGACAGTTATGAGCGTCAGCAATCCGCTACGGGCAACACGTATCCAGGTGTGATTGCCGACATCAATCAGACCATGCAGGAAGGTGCCCTCATCATGAACTACACGGGCCACGGCGTGAATTATGCCATGTCGCATGAGCAGGTGATGAAGACCTCCGATTTCCAGGAGTGGAAATCTCCCCGTATTCCTCTTTGGATCACGGCCGCCTGCGACGTGGCTCCTTTCGACATGAACATGGAGAACTTGGCTTGCGAGGCCGTGCTCAACAAGCAGGGGGCCGCGATGGGCTTCATCGGCACAGCGCGTACCGTGTATTCCGCACCCAACCGCACCATCAACCGCAACTTCATGTCGCATGCCTTGGCCACCAAGAACAACGGCCAGCCCTTCACCATTGGTGAGGCATTGGCGCAGGCAAAGATCGATATTATCGAGTCAAAGACCTACCTCTCCAAGCTCGACACCATCAACAAGGTACACTTCATTCTCTTGGGCGACCCTGCCATCCGATTCATCACACCGACCTACAAGGTGAAGATCGACACCTTCAATGGCCAGGCCATCGACACCCGCAACCTGCCCACCATCTCGGCCGGTGAGACGGTCACCATCGGCGGTCATATCGTCGATGCCCAGGGAGAGCTTGCCACTCAGTTCGATGGCGTGATTTCTCCGCTCGTCTATGACACCGAGGAGCACATCGTCTGCAAGAACAACATCGGCGCTGAAGGCAAGCCCTTCGAGTACGATGACCGCACCCGAACCCTCTATGCTGGCACCGACACCGTGACGGCCGGCAAGTTCAAGTTCACCTTCCCTGTGCCGCTCGACATCAACTATTCCAACGGCAAGGGACTCATCCTGCTCTATGCCACCAGCCTCGAGAAGGATGCCGAGGCACAGGGACGTTTCGAGGACTTCCGCATTGGTGGCACGACGCCTGAGATCCTGACCGACACCGTCGGCCCCACGATTGCTACCTTCAGCGACGGCTTCAACATGACCCAATACCATTACACCACCACCACGCCCACGTTCTACATCGAACTCTGCGACTCCAACGGCATCAACACCACGGGCAATGGCTTGGGACATGACATCGTGGCCATCATCGACGGCAATGAAGCCACCACCTACACGCTCAACAGTTATTTCACCCAGTTTGTGGGCGACTACCGCAGCGGCTCCATCACCTACACCCTGCCAGCCATCGCTGCCGGCAAGCATTCGCTCGTCATCCGCGCCTTCGACACGCTCAACAACATGGGGCAGGCCAACTATGAATTCGAAGCCGTCGAGGGACTTGTCAAGGAATATGAAATCTATGATATGGCCGGACGTCGGCTCATGAAGGTGGACGACACGATTTCTCCCCCCAAGGGCATTTACATCCGTCGCGAACGCCTTGTTTCGCCCAAGGGCGTCATCACCTCGCATTCAGAAAAGTTTATCGTCACACAATAAAGCACCCCGAATCTCGTTTCTATAAGAGGGCCGTTTTCGCAACGTCGAAGCCCCACAGCATTAAAAACTC
Organism: Bacteroidaceae bacterium; assembly: GCA_045117095.1. Taxonomy (GTDB): domain Bacteria; phylum Bacteroidota; class Bacteroidia; order Bacteroidales; family Bacteroidaceae; genus Minthosoma. The sequence continues at coordinate 3,927 of JBGUMY010000407.1, forward strand.
TATTCATGATGAAGAAAACGCTTTGCATACTCACGCTCCTTGCGATTGCGCTCGTGGCAAAAGCACAGGATGTGAAAAACCAGCTTAACCCCATCTATCATGGCGTGACCTCCCTCGCCATTGCCCCTGACGCACGTTCGGCAGGTCTTGGCGATGTCGGCGCGGCCACCGACCCTGACGTCAACTCGCAGTATTGGAACCCTGCCAAATACCCCTTCTGCATCAGCCGTGCGGGAGTGTCGCTCAACTACACCCCTTGGCTCCGTCAGTTGGTGGATGGTATCGACCTTGCCAACCTGACTGGCTACTACCGTCTGGGCGACTACGACGCGCTCTCCGCCTCACTCCGCTACTTCTCCTTGGGTGAAGTGCAGTTGGCCGACGATGAGAACGTGACCTTCAAGCCCTACGAGATGTCGGTCGATCTGGCCTACTCACGCATGCTCTCCGAGACCTTCTCGGCTGGTGTGGCTCTGCGCTACATCTATTCCGACCTTGCCTACAAGGGCGACGACGAGACCTCCCCAGGTTCCGCCTTCGCCGCCGATGTCGCCCTCTACCACAACGGCTACATCAACCTGGGCGGGCATGAGAGCCAGCTCGGATGGGGTCTCAACATCAGCAACATCGGTTCCAAGATCTCCTACGACAGCGGCAACACCTCCGAGTTCATCCCCACCAACATGCGCTTCGGTCTCTCCCTGCTCGTGCCCTTCGACGAATACAACACCCTCACCATCGCTGCCGATGCCAACAAGCTCCTCGTGCCCACACGTCCCACGATGGAGCAGTACGTGAAGCACATGGTCGAGACCGAAGGCGGCGAGGCTAAAGACTATGAAGAGAACTATGCCGACTACCGTGCATGGCTCGAAGGCGAAGGCTACTACAACGTCTCCCCCATCAGCGGCATCTTCAAGTCCTTCCACGACGCCCCCAACGGCTTCAAGGAGGAGATGCAGGAAATCCAGTGGAGCGTCGG